>JAEWEX010000375.1 GCA_023389135.1 Pseudomonadota bacterium
ACGGGCTCGCCCGCGGACGACAGCATGGAGCCGACATAGCCCCCGATGCCGCCCGCGCCGAGGATCAGGATGGGCCCGTCCGGGGCGGTCATGTCACTGGGCCGGGATGTTGGCCTGCTTCACGATATCCGCGAAGCGCGCCACCGACTCCTCGATGAAGGTGCCGAACTCCTCCTTGGCGACGGTGCCCGGCTGGAAGCCGAGATCGGAAAGCGTCTTCTGCACCGCGTCGGAGGCGAGCGTCTCGGCCGCGGCCGCCGCGACCTTGTCGACGATTTCCTTCGGTGTTCCGGGAGGCGCGACCAGACCCCACCAGGCGCCCATGTCGAAGCCGTCGAGCTTGCCGGCCTCCTCCACGGTCGGGATGTCGGGGAAGGAGGTGGAGCGCTCGATGCCGGACACGGCGAGCGCGCGCAGGTCGCCATTCTCCACATACTGGCGCGAGGGCGCGATGGCGACGAAGCCCATGTCGACGCGGCCGGCCAGCAGGTCGGTCAGGACCGGCGTGTCGCCCTTGTAGGGCACGTGCAGGATGTCGACCCCGGCCATGGTCTTGAACAGCTCGCCGGTGAGGTGCGGGCCGGCGCCGACGCCGGACGAAGCATAGGTAAGCTTGCCGGGATCCGCCTTGGCGGCGGCCACCAGTTCCTCGACCGACTTCGCTTCAAGGTCCTTCTTCACCAGCAGCAGGTAGCTGCCGGAGGCGGCGAGCTGGATCGGCTCGAAGGCGGCCGGGTCGAAGGACAGGTCCTTGCGGATCGCCGGCGCCAGCGTCTGGGCGCTGGACATCATGTAGAGGGTGTAGCCGTCGGGCTCCGCGCGCGCGGCGGCGTCGCCGGCGACGACGCCCGCGGCGCCGGCCCGGTTCTCGACCACCACCGACTGGCCGAGCAGCTTCGACATGCCGTCGGTCATGGAGCGCGCCACGAGGTCATTGGCGCCGCCGGCGGGATAGCCGACCAGCACCGTGATGGGCCGCGACGGCCAGTCCTGCGCCGCGGCAGGCGCGGCGGCCATGACGACAGCGGCGCCCATCGCCGCGACGGCGGCGCGGCGGGTCAGGTCAGTGAAACTTGTCATGTGCGGATGCCTCTCTGGTTCCCTGATTGGCCGGACGGCCGCCATTGCGGCCGCGCGCCCGGCAGGTCCGAGATCACGGAAGGTGATCAAGCTCGGCGAACTCCCATCTGAGGAAGCGCAGCACGTCCGACGAGCACCGCTCGGGAACGATGTCGCAGATGTTGTGCGGAAGGCCGGGGTAGTAGACCAGCGTGGAGCCGGGAATGCGGTCGCGCATCTCGACGTAATGGTCGGCGGCGCCCACCGTCTCTCCGCCCCCGGCGACGATCATCGTCGGGCAGGAGATGGACGGCAGCTCGTCGCTCCAGTCGAGGCTGGTGAACAGCTTCAGGGAGTTGACGATGTGGTCGGTGCTGTTCTTGGCGCACTCGTCCAGGAACCACTCCACCTGGCCCGGTTCCGTGCGGTCCATGGGGAAGCGGTCGGCGATGGTCTCCGCAAGGAACGGCCTCAGCCCCCTTTCGGCGATCTGCGGCAGCCAGCCGGCCGCGCCGCTGCGCCTGAGGCCCGGGGTCGAGCCGAACAGACACAGGCTCTTCACGCGTTCCGGCGACCCGATCGCCAGCTTCTGCGCAAGATAGCCGCCGGCGGAGTTGGCGACCACATGGGCCTCGGGCAGGTCCAGATGATCCATCAGCTCGCGGACATCGTCGGTCAGCCGCTCCAGCGTCAGCGGCTTGCCATCCGCCGGGACCGAGGAGCCGCCATGGCCGCGCATGTCCATGCGCACCACCCGGAAGTGCGGCAGAAAGGGCGGCACCATGGAATAGAAGCGGCCGGAATGCCCCATCAGCGAATGGAGCATGATCATGACCGGCGCGGGCTTCCAGGGATCCGTGAAAGCATCGACGAAGTACGCGATCTCTTCGCCGTCAGTGGTCTTCAGGGTGCCTGCTTGCGTCATCACTGTTCCTTGACTGCGACAGCCTCAGGTTCAGACCAAGCCCCGCCCGTTCGCGCTCTTGCCGAAGACGGCGGCACCGACCTGCAATAAGATTGGGCATGTCACTATGCGATACTTAATATCTAATAGAGTTGATACCGGGGGACATTCTGTGTCAAGACGGTTGTCCGAGGCGCGGGGCTGCCGAGGGGGGATCGAATGAAATACTCGCGCGGCAAAGCAAGGCCCTGGGTACGGGAAAATCTTCGCGGCTACATGACGGCGCTCTACACGTCGTATGATGCCGACGGCGCGGTGGACGAGGCGGCGCTCCGGGCCAATGTCGCGCGAACCTGCGCGCTGCCGGGCGTCGGCGGCATCTCGGTCAACACCATCCACCAGGAATTCTGGACGCTGACGCTGGACGAGCGGCTGCGGCTGATCGAGACCGTGGTCGAGGCGGTCGATGGCCGACGGCATGTGATCGTGGGCTGCACCGACCCGTCCGCGCGCGTCGCCTCGCGTCTCGCGCGCCACGCGGAACGCTGCGGCGCCGATCTCGTCATGGTGTGGCCGCCCTTCTACTGGCCGCGCACGCCGGCGGGTGTCCGCGCCTATTACGAGGACGTGGCCCAGGGCATCGACATCGGCATGATCGCCTACAGCACCACGCTGTCGGAACTCGGATACTACCTGACGCCCGAGCAGGTGCTGGACCTGACACACATCCCCAATCTCTGCGCGGTGCAGAACACCACGCTCAACCTCGCGCAATACGCCCACATGCTGCGCACCGTGGGCGACACCATCGCGGTCGCGACCTCGCTGGAGGAATACTTCTTCTTCGGCAAGACCGTCTTCCCGGACGTCACGCCCGACTTCCTGATCGGCTCGTCGCGGCCTGTCTTCTGCCAGTCCGCCGACAAGCCCCATTGCGGCGATTTCTTCGAGGCGGTCATGCGCGGCGACCAGGGCGCGGCGGCCGGCCATCTGCGGGCCATCATGGCGATCGCGGACAGGCTCCAGAGCCGCTACTTTGCCGGCGGCTTCCACCATGTGGCGCTGTTCAAGACGCTGGCCGGCCTGCTCGGCATGGACACCGGCGGCGTGCGCCCTCCCCTCGGCCCGCCGGACGACGCAGATGTGCGCGAGTGCGTGGCCGTGATGGTGGCAGAGGGGCTGCTCGACGCAGCGGAGGTGCCGGAGAAGTGGCAGTGAAGGTTGACCTCGAATAGTCCAACGCCGCTATACTAATGATCGGCTGAAGGAAGAGGGGGCAACGGCATGAATGCGAAGGAATTTGAACCAGCAATTCGCTGCCTGCGCGAGCCTATCCCGGAAATATTTGCTGCAGCAGCGATTCTTGAAGCGGCTGCCGATTCTCACTTGGCAAAAAGATGGGACGTTGCGAACGCCCTATTCGCGGCTGCAGATTTGCCTCAAGTGGCGGAATGGACGGATTCCGTTTGGGGAAAAGCAAATCCGGGAAAGGCTCGATTTCGATCACTGGCAAACCAGCCCGTCAAAAGCTCGATCAAAGCGGAACAAACGATACCAACCCTAATCAAGTGGGCGGTCATTAATCGCGACGGATTTAACTGCCGCCTATGTGGAATTCCGGTCATCAGAAAAGAAATTCGTAATTTTCTGAAGAAGCTATACCCATCAATTCGATGGGGGAAACCAAATTCAACGCAACATTCGGCGTTTCAGTGCATGTGGCTCCAATATGATCATGTCATCCCCCAAAGTCGGGGAAGAGCCAACTCGGAAGATAATCTCATTATTACGTGCGCTCCGTGCAACAATGGAAGGGGAAATTGGACTTTCGAAGAGATCAATATCATCGATCCCCGAACAATAGATGTTACCGTATCAGACTGGGACGGCTTAGAGCGCGTCATGAAGAAACACTAGGTTTTGAACAAAGATTTAACTCAGCCCCCCGCCTCCTCCAGCTTCTTCCTCTGCCAGTCGATCTCGATCTGGAGCACTTCCGGCGTCTCGGTCTCGACCTTGAGCCCGATGATGATCGAGCCCATGGCGAGATAGTAGGCGCACAGGATGCTGATGTCGGTGATCTGGCGGCTGGAATAGTGCTCCTGCAACCGGGCCATGCAGTCGTCCGGAACGCCGGCGAAGCCGGTGAAGGCGAAGCAGTAGGCGCACAACGCCGCCTCCGCCGCGGACAGGCCTTCCGGCACCGCGCCCTGCTTCAGCGCCGACGCCTGGGCCTCCGTGATCCCGACCTGGCGGCCGAGCGGGGCGTGGTGCGTCCAGGCATAGGGCACGTTGCGCCCGGTGATCATGATGCAGAGCTCGCGCTCGCGTTCCGTGAGCTTCGTCTGGTAGCGGCCGAAATGGCCGACCTGCTGGAGGCAGGCGAGCCCTTCCGGCGAATGCGCCAGGGACCGCAGCAGGTTGGAGACCCAGCCGCGGCTGCGGGCGATCTCGCCGAACAGCTTTTCGGTGGCGGCCTCATCGACCGGAGGCAGTCGGGACATGGCGCGTCTCTCTCTAGCGGGGTGCGTTCAGGATGGTCTGGGCGAGCGCCTTGGCGCGCGGCAGCAGGGTCGCGACTTCCATGTATTCGTCGTCGCTGTGGAAACGCCCGCCGACCGGCCCCAGCCCGCACAGCGTCGGCGTGCCGACGGCGGCCGAGAAGCCGGAGTCCGCTGCGCCGTTGGTGAACTCGCCGCCCACGTCGAGGCCGATGCTCGCGGCGCTGGCGCGATAGAGCTCGAACAGCTCGCGGCCCGCCGGCGTCTGGTGCATGGGCGGGAACTCCCCGAACAGGCCGAAGGTGCAGGAGGTGCCCTCCAGGCTGCTGGTGCCGAGGATGCGCTCCACATCGGCGATCAGCGGCGCGCGCACCGCGGGGTCGGAATAGCGCAGGTCGACCTCCGCCGTGGCCAGCGGCGCCACGGTGTTGACCGACTGGCCGCCATGGACCCGGCCGACATTGACTGTGATGTCCTTCGACGGGTCGGTCAGGGCGTGCAGCGCCTGGGTCTTGCGGGCGAGCTCCTCGATGGCGCTGATGCCGTCGTGGAAGTTGACGCCGGAATGCGCCGAGCGCCCCGTGACCTCGAAGCGGATGAAGATGCAGCCGCGGCGGCCCGTCACCACATTGCCGCTGGGGCGGCCCGGCTCGGAATTGAGGACGATGGCGGCATTGCGCGCCTCGCTCTCGATCGCCTCGCGCGACGATGGCGAGGCGATCTCCTCGTCGCCGGTATACAAGCCGACCAGCGGGGCGTCGGCCCCGCCGCAGCGGGCGAAGGCGGCCAGGACGAAGGAGTTCATGACGAGGCCGGCCTTCATGTCGGCGACGCCGGGACCGTAGGCGCGTCCGTTCTCGATGCGGAAGGGCCGCCGTTCCGCCTCGCCCTGCGGGAACACCGTGTCGCGATGGCCCATGATGAGGATCGGCCGGGCGTGGTTGGCGGTTCCGGGCACCTCGGCGCGGATCACGTCGCCGAAGCGCTCGCGGGGCGCCACGTCGTGGGCTATGCCGGCCGCCCGCAGGAACGTGCGGATCTCCTCGCCGACCGCGTCGACGCCGGCCTTGTCATAGCTGCCGCTGTCGATGTTCACGAGACGGGCGAGGAAGTCGATCATCTCGCCTTCTCGGTCGTCGAGCCAGTCGAGCACCCGCTGCCGGAGGTCGCCCGTCACGCCGCATTCTCCTTTACCCACGCCGCCACCTCGGCATGGGTGGCGAACCAGACCTTCCCGCGCGCCCTGGCGTGCCGGATCAGCTCGTCCAGGATCCAGATGCGCGAGCGGTAGCCGATGATGTGCGGGTGGGTGGTGAGCTGGAACAGGCCGCCATCGTCGAAGGCGCCGTCGAACTCGCGGGTGAAGATGTCGAGGATCGCCGCCGGCGGCGTATAGGGCCTGAGCGCCTCGAAGCGGTTCATCATCAGGTAGGGCGCATCGTCCCGGACCCACTCGACCGGCACCTCGACGATGCCGGTGGGTTCGCCCTCCATGACAAGCTCGTAGCAGTCCTCGTCGGCCATGAGCGAGCTGTCGTAGAGCAGTCCCATCTCCTTCTGGATCCGGAGCGTGCCGGCGCTGAAGTCCCAGGAGGGCGTGCGCATTCCCACCGGGCGGACGCCGGTGATGCCCTCCAGGGCGTCGGCGGAGCGCATCATCAGGTCGCGCTCGGCCTCGTAGGGCAGCACCGAGTTGAGTTCGTGGATCCAGCCGTGGATGCCGATCTCGTGGCCCTCGGCGACGACGCGGCGCTGCTCGTCGGGGTAGAGCTTGGCCGCGACGGCGGGCACGTAGAAGCTGGCGCGGATGTCGTGGCGGGCAAGCAGCGACAGCACGCGCGGCACGCCGACGCGGTTGCCGTACTGGCCCCAGGACATGCGCCCGATGGAGCGGCCGCCGTCGCGCAGCTCGTTGGTCTCGTGGTCGCTGTCGAAGGACACGGCGAAGGCGCAGACCGCGCCGTCCGGCCAGTGCGTGGGCCGCAGCGCGCGCCCGGCCCGGACCTGGCCGACCAGCCGGCGCCAGTGTTCTTCAGGCCACTGCCAGGGTGCAGTCGTGTTGCCGTTGTCGCTCATGAGCCTTCCCCACTACCGCCGGATATCGTGTCGCATGCGCCAAACGCCATTGAATATCGCATTGCGACATTTCATCTCGTTTTACAACATGATTGATTTGCCGTCCGCGGATGTCAAATCGCAGCGGCGACGGCTGCTCCCACGCCCGGGGATATCGCATTGCGACATGGGTTCGTGCAGGATGGCCCGGACAGAAACGAAAAAGAGACCTGCTCCAATGGGAAGAAGCGCCGTGACCGGCACTGCCACCGCCCAACGCGCGGCGAAACCCACGACCACCGGCGTCCGCAACGTCCAGTCGGTCGACAAGGCGTTCGCCGTTCTCAATGCCTTCAAGGGCCGCGAGCGGTTCCTCAGCCTCGGCGAACTGGCGCGGATCACGCGACTGGACAAGAGCGGCGTGCAGCGCTTCGCCCGCACGCTGCTCGAGCTCGGCTATCTGGAGCAGGACCCCTCCACCCGCCATTACTGCCTCGGCCGACGGCTGCTGGACCTCAGCTTCGAATATCTGCGCTCACACCCGCTGATCGAGCGCGCCGCGCCGGTGCTGGTGGAACTGCGGCGCAACGCCCGCGAGCGGGTCGACCTGACGCTGGTCGACGGCGACGACATGCTGTTCGTGTTCCGGCTGCAGTCGAAGCGGGAATCGCTCCACGCCGCCCTGATCGGCCGGCGGGTGCCGGCCTACTGCTCCGCGGGCGGCCGGGCGGTGCTCTCGCGCCTGCCCGAGGAGGCGGCCCGCGCGATCCTGGAACGCATCGAGATCCGCCAGGTGACGCCGCACACGCTGACCGAGCCCGACCGGATCATGGCCGAACTGGCGAAGGCCCGGCGCATGGGATACGCGCTCCAGTCCGAGGAGTGGCGCCTCGGCGAGGTGGTGGTGGGAGCGGCCATCGTCGACCGCACGGACGCGCCCATCGGCGCCGTGCATATCGCCGGCTCCACGGCGGAATGGGATCCGGCGGAGTTCGGCGAGCGCATGGGGCCGCTGGTCGCCGCAGCCGCGCAGGACGTGCGGGGCTGAAAGCCGCATCAACGCCACGAGGCCGCCAGTCGCCTTGACTCGATCCGGCATGCTGGCGCACTGTCACGGAAATCGATCTAACATGTCACAATGCGATATGGACGGCGCGGATGGTTCGGACGTTCAAGACCAGCGACGGCCTGTCCATCGCCTACCGGATCGACGACTTCACCGATCCCTGGCTGAACGCCGACACGCTGATCCTCAAGCATGCCGCCATGGGCAGCATGAAGCGGATGTATGCCTGGGTGCCGACCCTGGCGCGGCACTTCCGGGTGGTGCGGATGGACATGCGCGGCCACGGCCGGACCGCGATACCGCCCGCTGACGGGCTGACGCTCGACCGGCTGTCGCAGGACGTGGTCGAGCTGATGGACGAGGTGGGCGTCGAGCGCGCCCATGTGGCGGGCTCCTCGGCCGGCGGCATCATCGCCATGTGGACCGCGGTGTCGCGGCCGGCGCGGGTCAAGACGCTCGCCGCCTACGCCACCATTCCGGGCCTGAAGATGTCGGCGGGCCACACCGACTATCAGGGCTGGATCCGGGCGATGCGCTCGGAGGGCGTGGAAGGCTTCCTGCGCCGCACCGCAGCCGACCGCTTCGACCTCGACGCGGTCGATCCCGGCTTCCTGGACTGGTTCATCGGCGAGGCGGCCCGCAACGACGTCGAGATGCTGGTGCGGATGGTGACCCTGATGTCGTCCACCGACTTCTCGGAGCGCATGGCGGATATCTCGTGCCCGTCGCTGATGGTGGTGCCGGGCGGAGACCCCAACCAGAGCGCCGACGAATACGACGTCCTCAAGCAGATCCCCGACTGTACCTTCAAGGTCTATGACGGCCTGCCCCACAACATCACCGACGCAGTGCCAGAGCGCTGCGCGGCGGATCTGCGCGACTTCCTGCTGGCGAAGGGAAACTGACGCCCAAGATCCATCCATGGAGACCAGACGATGATACGCAGCCTCACCTCGCTCGCCGCCGCGGCCCTCGCGCTCGGCCTGGCCGCGCCCGCCGCGGCGCAGGGCTTTCCTAGCAAGCCCGTCACCATCATCGTCCCGTTCGGAGCGGGCGGCGGCACCGACAATCTGGTGCGCACCTTCCAGCCGGCGCTCCAGGAGGCGCTCGGCCAGCCGGTCGTCATCGAGAACCGCCCGGGCGGCGGCAGCACCATCGGAACCGCGCTGGTCACCCAGGCGCAGCCGGACGGCTACACCATCCTCGCGGTCGACACCGCCATCAGCGTGAACCCGGCGCTCTACGACAACCTCCCCTATGACACGCTGGAGGATCTCGAGCCCGTCTCCATGCTGGCCAACGGCCCGGTCATCCTGATCGCCCACCCGTCCGTGGAGGCGAAGGACATGGATGCCGTCGTCGCCAAGGCCAAGGCCGAGCCCGGCACGCTGACCTTCGCATCGGGCGGCAACGGCGCCTCTACCCATCTGGCGCTGGAACTGATGAAGCTGGAGACCGGGATCGACGTGATCCACGTCCCCTACAAGGGCACCGGGCCCGCCACCACCGACCTGCTCGGCGGCCACGTCCAGTACATGTTCAACGGCATCAGCGCCTCGCGGCCGCATCTGGATTCGGGCGCCGTTGTGCCGATCGCGGTGACCGGCGAGGAGCGCGCGCCGGCGACGCCGGACGTGCCGACCTTCGCCGAACTCGGCTATCCCGACGTCAACCCCATGTCGATCTGGGGCGTGTGGGCGCCCAAGGGCACCCCGAGCGAGGCGGTCGAGGCGCTGTCGGCCGCCTTCGCCAAGGCGGTCAACGACCCGGGCGTCAAGGAGAAGCTGAACGAACTCGGCTTCGTCACGGTCGGCAGCACCCCCGCGGAGTATGGCGAGAGCACCCGGACCGAGATCGAGAAGTGGACCGAGGTGGTCAAGACCGCCAAGATCGTGGTGGAGTGAGCCGGTCCGGAGCGGTGGCGGTGGGCGATTTCGACGGACGGACTGCACTCCTCACCGGCGCCGCATCCGGGATCGGGCTGGCAGCCGCGCGGCTCCTGGCGCGCGGCGGCGCCAGGGTCGCGATCTGCGACATCGACGCGGCCCGCGGCGAGGAAGCCGCGGCCTCGATCGCATCGGAGGGCGGCGCCGCCGCCTTCATCGCCATGGATGTGACCCGCGACGAGAGCGTCGCCGGGGCCGTGGTGCGCGCCGTCGAGCGGCTGGGCCCGCCGACGATCCTGGTCAACTGCGCCGGCGGATCCATGGTCGAGGACGACGTGGTCACCGACGTCGATCTCGACCGGGTCTGGGACCGGACCATGGACCTCAACCTGCGCGGCACCTTCCTCGCATGCCGCCACGTCATTCCGCACATGGTGGCGGTCGGCGGCGGCAGCATCGTCAACATGTCGTCCGGGGCAGCGCTCAGGGGCGGCAGCCCCTCCCACGTCTACACCGCCGCCAAGGGCGCCATCCTGTCCCTGACGCGGGCGCTCGCCGGCCGCTACGCCCGCGACAACATCCGCGCCAATGCGGTGTGCTCGGGCCGGGTCTACACCGACCGCATCGTGGAGGCCTATGGCCGCCCGGGCGGGACCGGCCGCGCGGCGGATGTGCAGGACGCCACGGGTCGGGTGCTGGACTACCCCTTCTGGGTGGGCGAACCCGGAGACATGGCGGCCATCGTCGTCTTCCTCGCCGGCGAGGGCTCGCGCATGATCACCGGTGCGACCATCCAGGCCGACGGCGGTCGCTCAGCCTACTGACGACCCTCCCTGCAATGCCCTCGAAGGACCGACGATGACACTGACCAAGGACCTCGTCTCCGGGCTCCTCTTCCTGGTGATCGGCCTCGTCGTGGTGGTCGACGCCCAGAGCCATGCCATGGGCACGCTGCTCCGGATGGGGCCGGGCTATTACCCGACCCTTGTCGGCAGCCTGATCGTGCTGGTGGGCGGGACGCTGGTGGTGAAGTCCTGGCTGCAGGGCGGCACGCCGGTACCCGTCATCGCCTGGCGCGCCATGGCGCTCCTGACCACGGGCATCGTTGTCTTCGCCCTTACGCTCGACCGGCTGGGACTGGTCATCTCGACCGTCCTCCTGATCTTCATCAGCCGCCTCGCCTCGCGCCCCTTCAAGCCGGTCTCCACCGCGGTCCTCGCGGCGGCGATGGCCGTTCTGGCGGCGCTGGTGTTCTGGTGGTTCCTGCGCCTTCCCGTCGAGCTGTGGCCGTGACCTCATGGACCTGATCGCCAATCTGGGCCTCGGCTTCGAGGTCGCGCTGACGCCGGCCAACCTGCTCTACTGCCTGATCGGCGTCACGGTCGGCACGTTCGTCGGGGTGCTGCCGGGCATCGGCCCCATGGCGGCGATCTCCATGCTGCTGCCGATCACCTTCGGGCTCGATCCGATCGGCGCGCTGATCATGCTGTCGGGCATCTACTATGGTGCGCAGTTCGGCTCGTCGGTCACCTCGATCCTGCTCAACATCCCGGGCCATGCCGCGGCGGCGGTGATCTGCCTGGACGGCCACCCCATGGCCAAGCAGGGCCGCGCGGCGGTCGGCCTCGTGGGCAGCGCCATCGCCTCCTTCATCGGCGGCAGCCTCGCCATCGTTCTGGTGATGCAGTTCGCGCCGCCGCTCGCGGTGTTCGCGCTGCGGTTCGGTCCGGTCGAGTACTTCTCCATGATGCTGCTGGCGCTGACGGCCGCCGCTGTGCTGTCGCAGGGCTCCATGATCAAGGGGCTCGGCATGGTGCTGATCGGGCTCGCCATCGGGGTTGCCGGCATCGACGTCAATTCCGGCGCGCAGCGGCTGACCTTCGGAAGCTGGAGCCTTGCGGACGGCGTTTCGTTCGTGATCGTCGCCATGGGTTTCTTCGCGGTGGCGGAGGTGCTGACGAACCTGGAGCCGCAGACGCGCCCGGAGATGATCGGCGCGAACTTCACCTGGCGGGAGCTGGTGCCGCGCTGGAAGGACTTCCGGCAGGCGTTCTGGTCGATCATCCGCGGCTTCGGCGTCGGCTCGGCCTTCGGCGTGCTGCCGGGCAGCGGGCCCACCATCGCCTCCTTCATCTCCTATTCGGTGGAGAAGAAGGTGGCGCGCGAGCCGGAGCGCTTCGGCAAGGGGGCGCTCGAAGGCGTCACCGGCCCGGAATCCGCGAACAATGCGGCCGCCGTCGCAGGCTTCATCCCGACCCTGACGCTGGGCGTGCCGGGCGACGCCATCATGGCGCTGATGCTGGGCTGCCTGCTGATCTTCGGCATCCAGCCCGGCCCCGGCGTCATCACCGAGAACCCGGAGCTGTTCTGGGGCCTGATCGCAAGCATGTGGATCGGCAACGTTCTGCTGCTCGTCCTCAACATCCCCATGATCGGGGTGTGGGTGCGGATCCTCAGGATCCCTTACGACATCCTATACCCGTCGATCATGCTATTCATCTGCATCGGCGTGTTCGCCACCAACAACAACACGTTCGATATCCTGATGCTCGCCGGCTTCGGCGTGGTCGGGTACATCTTCGCCAAGCTCGGCTGCCCGGCGGCGCCGCTGCTGCTCGGCGTGATCCTCGGGCCGCTGATCGAGGAGAACCTGCGCCGCGCGCTGCTGATCAATCGGGGCGACCCGACCGTGTTCCTGACGCATCCGATCAGCGCGGCCATGCTGATCGCAATGGCGGCGATGATCGCGACGTTCGCCTATACATCCCTGCGCCGGCGCGGCGGGCCGGCGGCGGAGGTCTCCGGCAGCGGCTGAGGCGCTCACCCGCCCGCAATGCGCTCCAGCGCGCGGGTCTGGCGGGCGAGCGTGGCGGCCAGGTCGAAGCGGCGCGTCACCGTCTCGCGCGCCGCCTTGCGCAGCGCCCCGAGCGAGGCCGCGCCGTCGAGCGCCTCGACGATGCGGGACGCGATGGCGTCGGGGTCGAAGAAGTCCGCCAGCAGGCCGTTGACGCCGTCGCGGACCACCTCGCGCACCGGCGCGGTGTCGGAGCCCACCACCAGCGCGCCGCAGGCCATGGCCTCCAGCACCGACCATGAAAGCACGAAGGGATAGGTCAGGTAGACATGCGCCGCCGAGACCTGGAACAGCCGCACCAGCGTGGCGTGGGGCACGCTGCCCAGGAACACGATGCGGTCCGGCGGCACCCCCGCCTCCTCCACCAGCGCCGCGCGCCAGGAGCGCCCGTCTAGCCGCGGCCGGCCGTAGCTGACGCCGTCGCGGCCGGCGACCAGGAACAGCGCGTCGGGCCGCCGCCCGGCCACGCGCGCCGCTGCGTGCATGAACTGTGGAAAGCCGCGATAGGGCTCCAGGTCGCGCGCGGCGTAGGTGACGACGGGGTCGCCGGCCGCGATGGTCCGCCCGTCCGGCAGCCGCAGCCGCGCCGCCGGATCCGGGCGGCAGACGCCGGTGTCGATGCCGTCATGGCACACGCCGATGCGCGGCCTCAGCGCCGCCGGATAGCGGCTGCGCTGCCAGCGGGTCGGGCTCATGCCGGCCTCGATGGCGTCCAGCGTCAGCAGCTGGGCGGTGTTGCGCAGCCTGAGCCGCTGGCGGTCGTCGAGGCTGGCGGGCTCGGCGGGGTCGAAGCCGACATCGCCGCCCTTGCCCCGGAAGAAGTACTCGCAATAGCCGATCGCCGGCACGTCCGGCAGCACGTCCTTTGCGAACAGCAGGCTGCCCCAGCCGATATGCCCCAGGATGGCGTCGGGGCGGCCGGACGCCTGCGCCAGCCGCTCCAGCGTCTCCGCGGTGCGGTAGCCGATGCGCACATGGTGCTCGGGCACCGCCAGGTGGCGGGCGAGCCCCGGCGAGCCGCGGCGCCCGCGCTCGGCGCGCTGGCGCACGACCCTGACGCCGGGCAGGCGCCGGTCCGCGGTCTCGCACACCATCGTCACGTCCCAGCCGAGACGCGGCAGGTGGCGCGCGAGATGCGCGAACTGGCCCGGCGCCCGCGGGTGGACGAGCACGACCCTCATGGCGGCGCTGCGGTCAGGTCTCGCCGTAGCGCAGCGCGTTGGTCCAGACGTGCTCGATCCGCCGCAGGGTGCGGAAACAGACCTCCAGGTCGCGGACCTCGTCCTCGTCGCGCGTCACCAGGCGGTGGTAGCTCTCGTCCACCCCCCGCAGCGTGTCGCAGAGCCCGTGCCCCCGGCGCGTCAGGCTGATCCGCGCGGAACGCCGGTCGCGCGGCGAGGCCGCACGGTCGACATAGCCGCCGTCAACGAGCTGCTTCAGGTTGTAGGAGGCGTTGGAGCCCAGATAGTGGCCGCGGTCGAGCAGATCGCGAACGGTCAGCTCGTCGTGGCCGATGGTGAACAGCAGCATGACCTGCTGTGCACTGACGTCGTGGACGCCCATGCGGGTCAGCTCGACCCGCAGGATGTCAGCATAGCGCCGATGGATCCGCTCCACCACGCGCGCAAGCTCCAGATGCGTGACCGTCTGCTGCTGATCACCATCCCCCGGAGAAGGCCGCTGGTAGGTCGGAATGTCCTCCCAGCCCCGGTCGGCCGTCAAATTCGCTTGTTCGTCCGCCGCTTCAACAAGCTTTTGTGCCATATATTGGTCCGCCGTACTATATGGTTTGCATCGAATATCGAAACAATTCCCCCGCGTTTCTCCCTTGGATGCAAATTATGATTGGCCCCCTTATTTTCGGATATCCTTCACTTAGCAGCCACAATCGTGGTTTTACTTTGCAATGGAAAGCCCTGATGCGGGCGATTCAGGCTAGAAATGGCTTATGTCGTTTTCTGGGCGTTTCGAAATTGATTTGGTTTCATCTGCAATCTGAGGCGGCTGCGTGACCTTCCTTTCCTCTCCGGCAGGGCTGGACGCGCGCGCGCTGGTGCGCCACGGCCACCGCACCTTCATGCACGGCCTGCTCTATGCCGGCCTGCTCAGCGGCGCCATCAACCTGCTGCAGCTCACCGTCCCGCTGTTCATGCTGCAGGTCCACGACCGGGTTCTGAACAGCCAGAGCTTCGACACGCTCACCATGCTGGTGGTCATCGCCTTTGGGGCGCTGGCGCTCTATGGCGTCCTGGAGTTCGTGCGGGCCCTGACGTTCCAGGTGATGGGCGCGGCGTTCATCCGCCGGCTCAACCTGCCGACGCTGGAGGCCGCCGTCTCGGAATCGCTGCAGCAGGGCTCGGCGCGCGCCACCCAGGCGCTG
>JAEWEX010000404.1 GCA_023389135.1 Pseudomonadota bacterium
CGCCCCATGACCTACGTCGTCACCGAGAACTGCATCCGGTGCAAGTACATGGACTGTGTCGAGGTGTGTCCCGTGGACTGCTTCTACGAGGGCGACAACATGCTGGTGATCCACCCCGATGAGTGCATCGACTGCGGGGTGTGCGAGCCGGAGTGCCCGGCGGAGGCGATCAAGCCGGACACGGAGCCGGGGCTGGAGCAGTGGCTCGAACTGAACGCGAAATACGCCTCGGACTGGCCCAACATCACGGTCAAGCGCGACGGCCCGGCGGACGGCAAGGACTGGGACGGCCGTCCCGGCAAGCTGGCGGAATTCTCGCCCGAGCCCGGCGAGGGCGACTGAGCCCCGCCGCCGCGCGGCGGCTCTTTCCAGCCGGCGGCGCGGGGCCTATGACATCGCCATGCGCTCGGAAGTCGACACCGCCGAAGGCCTCGTCCGCACGCCCGCCCGGCTGCGGCTCGACACGCTGGTGCGGCTGCGCTGGCTGGCCATCGCGGGGCAGAGCGCGGCGGTGGTGGCCGTCCATGCCGGCCTCGGCTTCCCGCTGCCCATCGGCGCCTGCTTCGTGGTGATTGCGGCCTCCGCGGCGCTGAACGTCGTGCTGCGGGTGCGCTATCCGGTCAACGAGCGGCTGGACGCGAGGCGCGCGGCGATGCTGCTGGCGTTCGACGTGCTGCAGCTTGCGGCGCTGCTCTACCTGACCGGGGGCCTGCAGAACCCGTTCGCCGTCCTGTTCCTGGCGCCGGTGCTCATTTCCGCCACGTCGCTGCCGCCCGTGCCGACGCTGGTGCTGGCGCTGCTGGTGGTGGCCTGCGCCAGCGTGCTGGCCTGGCTGCACCGGCCGCTGCCGTGGAATGCGGGCGAGACCATGTCGCTGCCCATGCTCTACGTGGTCGGGGTGTGGGTCGCGGTGCTGCTGGGGGTCGCCTTCATCGGCGTCTATGCCTGGCGGGTGGCGGAGGAGGCGCGCCAGCTCTCCGACGCGCTGACGGCGACCGAACTGGTGCTCGCGCGGGAACAGCACCTGTCGGCGCTGGACGGGCTGGCCTCGGCTGCGGCGCACGAACTCGGCACGCCGCTCGCCACCATCGCGCTGGTGGTCAAGGAACTGGACCGCGAGACGCCCGACGGCAGCGCGCAAAAGGACGACATCGTCCTGCTGAAGCAGCAGGTCGACCGCTGCCGCGGCATCCTGCGGACGCTGACCTCGCTGGGCGAGGACGGGGGCCCGCATCTGCGCTTCACCGTGGGACACCTGGTCGAGGAGGTCGCCGCCCCCCAGCGCTCGTTCGGCGTCGCCATCGACATCCGCCCCGGCGACACGGCGGGGCCCGAGCCCCAGCTCGTGCGCAACCCGGCGATCCTCTACGGGCTGGGCAACATCATGGAGAACGCGGTCGACTTCGCCCGCTCGCGGGTGACGCTGACGGTGGGGTGGACCGCGACCCATGTGGAGGTCGCGATCCAGGACGACGGCCCGGGCTTCGGCGTGGACGTGCTGGCGCGGCTCGGCGAGCCCTATGTCACCACCCGCGGCGCGCGCGGCGACGCGGATGCGGCCGGCGGGCTCGGCCTCGGGCTGTTCATCGCCAAGACGCTGCTGGAGCGCTCGGGGGCGACGGTCGGGTTCGCCAATGCGGCGAAGCCGCCGCATGGCGCGGCGGTGACCGTGCGCTGGCCGCGCAGCGCGGTGGAGACCGCACCGGCGCAGCATTCCACCTGAGTTCAGGCTTTCTTGCGAAATCGCGGATATGGCCTAATTTCCAGGCAGATCGTGTGCGCCACGGGACCACCGGAGCAGAGACTATGACCGACGCCGTCCCCGCAGTGACGGGAGACAACACCCTGTTGATCGTCGATGACGACAGGGCCTTCCTGCAGCGCGTCGGCCGCGCCATGGAGGCGCGGGGCTACATCGTGGCCATCGCCGAGACCGTGAAGGAGGGCCTGGCGCATGTCCAGGCCGGCGCGCCGGCCTATGCCGTGGTGGACATGCGGCTCGCCGACGGCAACGGGCTCGACGTGATCCAGGCGCTGAAGCAGCGCCGGCCCGACGCCCGCGCCATCATCCTCACCGGATACGGCAACATCGCCACCGCGGTCAGCGCGGTGAAGCTCGGCGCGGTGGACTATCTCGCCAAGCCCGCCGACGCCGACGAGATCCACAACGCGCTGATGGCCGACCCGGCCGCCCACGCCGCGCCGCCCGAGAACCCGATGTCGGCGGACCGGGTGCGGTGGGAGCACATCCAGCGGGTCTACGAACTGTGCGGGCGCAACGTCTCCGAGACCGCGCGGCGGCTGAGCATGCACCGGCGCACGCTGCAGCGCATCCTGGCCAAGCGCGCGCCGCGCTGACCGCGACGGTCAGGCGCCGAAGGCCGGCGGATCGGCGAGGCCGTGCAGCCGGGCCGCCGCCAGCCGCGCGATCCGCAGCGTCATGGCCTTGCGCCGCGCGCCGGCCAGCCTGTGGTCCGGCGCCTCGCGCATGATGCGGGCGTCATAGGCGTCAGCGAGGATGAGCCCGACATCGCCGGGCAGCAGGTCGCAGGGAAATTCCGCCGTGACCGCGAAGAACAGCCGGTCGCAATAGTCGCGGTAGTCGGCCCATTTGCGGTCGGTGCGGAAGTCCTCCACCGAGGACTTCACCTCCACCACCCAGATCTCCCCGCGCGGACCAAGCGCCGCGATGTCGACCCGCCGGCCCGTGGCCAGCGGCAGCTCGACGACGCAGGCGAAGCCGAGCGCCCGCAGGAACCGCGCCGCGCCGCGGGTGACGCCGAAGGTGACCTCGGGCCGCGCCACGTAGCGCCGGCCACGCTCCTCCATGCCGGGCGGGAGGGTATCGATGTTCTCCATGTGTTCCAGAGTGCCACGTGTCGGCGCAGGGGTAAAGCTCAGCCGCCGTCACTCCAGCGGCAGCACGTTGGTGTATTTCACCTGCTCCAGCGCGAAGCTGGATTCGATGGAGGCGATGCCGTCGAGCCGGGTCAGCGTGGTCTTCAGGAACCGCTCGTAATCGGCGAGATCGGCGGCGACGATGCGCAGCAGGTAGTCGCGCGGGCCGGTCATCAGGTAGCACTCCAGCACCTCCGGCCAGCGCGCCACCGCCTGGGCGAACCGCTCCAGCGCCTCCTGGCGCTGGCTGGCGAGCTTGATGGAGACGAACACCGAGACCGGCAGCCCCGCCGCGCGCTGATCCAGCACCGCCACGTAGCGTGCGATCAGGCCGGCCTGCTCCATCTGCTTGATGCGCCGCAGGCAGGGCGTCGGCGACAGCCCGACGCGCTCGGCGATCGCGGCCACCGTCATGTGGGCGTCGGCCTGCAGCAGCGCGAGGATTTTCCGGTTGATCGGGTCGAGAGCCACCTGTGGCCGCTTTGTCTTCGATGCTGCCGACATGTGGTGAAAGCCTCCACACTGGATATCTGGAATGGCTGAAATTGGCGCAAAACGCCAAACGTCATCGCCTATCCTGTCGGGCGAGGCAACCGCGGGGCGAGGAGACGCATGGCCATGGCGCGCAAGGATCGCATGAAGCATCTGGCCGAGCTGGAGAAGAAGGTGCTCTGGCTCGCCTCCTGGATGATCCACAACGCCAACCACCTGCGCGACAATCCGGACGGCGTGAAGGTCGGCGGCCACCAGGCGTCCTGCGCCTCCATGACCACCATCATGACCGCGCTCTACTTCGCGGCGCTGCGTCCGGAGGACAGGGTGGCGGTCAAGCCGCATGCAAGCCCGGTGTTCCACGCCATCCAGTACCTGCTGGGCAACCAGACGCAGGAGAAGCTGGAGAACTTCCGCGGCTTCGGCGGCGCGCAGTCCTATCCCTCGCACACCAAGGACATCGACGACGTCGACTTCTCCACCGGATCCGTGGGCCTGGGCGCGGGCGTCACCGTGTTCGCCAGCCTGGTGCAGGACTATCTCCAGTCCCATGGCCGGCTGACGCAGCCGGAGGGCCGCATGGTGGCGCTGGTGGGCGACGCCGAGCTGGACGAGGGCAACGTGTTCGAGTGCCTGCTGGAGGGCTGGAAGCACGGCCTGCGAAACTGCTGGTGGGTGATCGACTACAACCGCCAGAGCCTCGACAGCGTGGTCCGCGAGGGGCTTTACGAACGCATCACCGCGCTGTTCCAGGGGCTCGGCTGGGACGTGCGCATCCTGAAATACGGCTCGCTGCAGGAGGCCGCCTTCCGCGAGCCCGGCGGCGCCAGGCTGCGCGACTGGATCGACCGCTGCCCCAACCAGCTCTACTCGGCGCTGACCTTCCAGGGGGGCGCCGCCTGGCGCAAGCGGCTGATGGACGAGCTGGGCGACCAGGGCGACGTCACCGCGCTGATCGAGGCGCGCTCCGACGCGGAGCTGTCGCGGCTGATGACCAATCTCGGCGGCCACGACCTCGCCACGCTGGTGGAGGCCTTCGAGACCGCGCCGAGCGACCGGCCGGTGTGCTTCCTCGCCTATACCGTCAAGGGCTTCGGCCTGCCGCTCGCCGGCCACAAGGACAATCATGCCGGCCTGATGACCCCGGCCCAGATGGCGGGCTTCCGCGACGGGCTCGGCATCCGCGAGGGACATGAATGGGAGCCCTTCGAGGGCATGTCGACGCCGGAGGCGGAGATGCGCCGCGTCCTCGACGAGGTGCCGTTCGCGGCCCGGGGCCGGCGGCGCTATTCGGACGCCGCCGTGGCGGTGCCCGGCGCGCTGGCGGCGGAAGTGCCGGCGACGACCTCGACGCAGTTCGGCTTCGGCAAGATCCTCGACGAGATCGCGCGGGCGGGCGGCCCGCTGGCGGACGCCATCGTCACCACGTCGCCGGACGTGACCGTGTCCACCAATCTGGGGCCGTGGGTCAACCGGCGCGGCCTGTTCGCGCGCGAGGAGATGGCCGACCTGTTCCGCGAGGAGCGCATCGCCTCGGCCCAGAAATGGGAGTTCGGGCCCCGGGGCCAGCACCTGGAGCTCGGCATCGCCGAGATGAACCTGTTCCTGGGCCTTGCGGCCATGGGGCTATCGCACTCGCTGTTCGGATCGCGGCTCCTGCCGGTCGGCACGCTCTACGACCCGTTCATCCAGCGCGGCCTCGATGCGCTGAACTACGCCTGCTACCAGGACGCCCGCTTCATGCTGGTGGCGACGCCGTCCGGCGTGACGCTGGCGCCGGAGGGCGGCGCCCACCAGTCCATCGGCACGCCGCTGATCGGCATGGCGCAGGACGGGCTGGCCTATTTCGAGCCGGCCTATGTGGACGAGCTGGCGGTGATCATGCGCTGGGCGTTCGACTACATGCAGAAGGACGCCAAGGACGCGGAGGCCTCGCCCCGCTCGTGGCTGCGCGACGAGACCGGCGGCTCGGTCTATCTGAGGCTGTCGACGCGGCCGGTGGAACAGCTGCCGCGCCAGATCGACGGCGACCTCGCCCGCGACATGGTGGACGGCGGCTACTGGCTGCGGCGGCCGGGCCCCAACGCGCAGGTGGTGATCGCCTATAGCGGCGCGGTGGCGCCGGAGGCCATGGAGGCGCTGCGCATGATGGCGGAGGACCGGCGCGACGCCGGCCTTCTCGCCGTCACCTCGGCCGACCGGCTGAACGCCGGCTGGACCGCCGCCAACCGCGCCCGCGAGCGCGGGCTGGTGCATGCCCGCAGCCATGTGGAGCGGCTGCTGGACGAGGTGCCGGCGGGCTGCGCGCTGGTGACGGTGATCGACGGCCATCCGGCGACGCTGGGCTGGCTCGGCTCGGTCAACGGACACCGCACCCGCGCGCTGGGCGTGGAGCATTTCGGCCAGACCGGAACGGTCAGCGACCTCTACCGCCACATGGGCATCGACGCCAACGCCATCCTCGCGGCGGCCCAGGCCATCGCGCCGGGGCGGCCGATCCGGCATCTGAGGGCGCTGTAGCGGGATCGCGCCTGAAGGCCGGGTCCCCCGGTCGAGCCGGAGGGCGACGGCGAAAATCCGAAGCGCATGCAAGAAGGGCGGCCCTGGAGCCGCCCTTCGCATTTCGTCGTCGATGAAACCCCGCGGGCTCAGGCCTCCGCGGGCTCCTTCTTGCCCTCGAGGTCCTCGCCGGTCGCCTGGTCCACGACCTTCATGGACAGGCGCACCTTGCCGCGCTCGTCGAAGCCCAGCAGCTTGACCTTGACCTTGTCGCCCTCCTTGAGGACGTCGGAGGTCTTGGCGACGCGCTCGCGCGAGATCTGGCTGACATGGACGAGGCCGTCCTTGGGGCCGAAGAAGTTCACGAAGGCGCCGAAATCCGCCACCTTCACCACCGTGCCGTCATAGATCGTGCCGACCTCGGGCTCCGCGGTCAGCGAGCGGATCCAGTTGATGGCGGCGGTGATCGCCTTGCCGTCGGAGGACGCGACCTTGACCGTGCCGTCGTCCTCGACGTTGATCTTGGCGCCGGTCTTCTCGACGATCTCGCGGATCACCTTGCCGCCGGTGCCGATCACGTCGCGGATCTTGTCCACGGGGATCTTGATCACCTCGATGCGCGGCGCGAACTCGCCGAGCTCGGGGCGGGCGGTGTCCAGCGCCTTGGCCATCTCGCCGAGGATGTGGTCGCGGCCGCCCCTGGCCTGGTCGAGGGCGACCCGCATGATCTCCTCGGTGATGCCGGCGATCTTGATGTCCATCTGCAGCGAGGTGACGCCCATCTCGGTGCCGGCCACCTTGAAGTCCATGTCGCCGAGGTGGTCCTCGTCGCCGAGGATGTCGGACAGGACGGCGAACTTCTCGCCCTCCAGGATCAGGCCCATGGCGATGCCGGCGACGGGGCGCTTCAGCGGCACGCCGGCGTCCATGGCGGCGAGCGAGGCGCCGCAGACGGTGGCCATGGAGGACGAGCCGTTGGACTCCGTGATCTCCGACACGATGCGGATCGTGTAGGGGAACTCGTGGTTCGGCGGCAGCATCGGGTGCAGGGCGCGCCAGGCGAGCTTGCCGTGGCCGATCTCGCGGCGGCCGGCGCCGCCGAGGCGGCCGGTCTCGCCCACGGAGAAGGGCGGGAAGTTGTAGTGCAGCATGAAGGCCTCCTTGTAGGTGCCTTCGAGCGCGTCGATGAACTGCTCGTCCTCGCCGGTGCCCAGCGTCGCCACCACCAGCGCCTGGGTCTCGCCGCGGGTGAACAGCGCCGAGCCGTGGGTGCGCGGCAGAACGCCGGCTTCCGCCACGATCGGGCGGACCGTCTTCAGGTCGCGGCCGTCGATGCGCAGGCCGGTGTCGAGGATGTTCCAGCGGACGATCTTGGCCTCGAGGCCCTTGAACACCTTGCCCACCGCTTCCGGCTTCTGGGCGTTCTCGTCGCCCTCGGCGCAGAAGGTCTCGATCACCTTCTTCTTGATGGCGGCGACAGCGTTCTGGCGGTCGGCCTTGGCGACGATCCGGTAGGCGGCGCGCAGGTCGGCCTCGACCAGGTCCTGGATCTTCTTCTCAAGCTCGGAGGTGTCCTTCACCTCCATGTCGCGGGGCTGCTTGGCGGCCCGCTCGGCGAGGCGGATGATCGCCTCGATCACCGGCTGGAAGCCGGCATGGCCCGCCATCACGGCCTTGAGCATGATGTCCTCGGACAGCTCCTTGGCCTCCGATTCCACCATCAGCACCGCGTCCTCGGTGCCGGCCACCACCAGGTCGAGATCGCTCTCGTCCATCTGGTCGAGCGTCGGGTTCACGACGATCTCGCCATTGATGTAGCCGACGCGCGCGGCGCCGATCGGGCCCATGAACGGCGCGCCCGACAGCGTCAGCGCCGCGGAGGCCGCAACCATGGCCAGCATGTCGGGGTCGTTCTCCAGGTCGTGGGAGAGGACGTTGATGATGACCTGGGTGTCGCAGCGCCAGCCGGCCGCGAACAGCGGGCGGATCGGGCGGTCGATCAGGCGCGACACCAGGGTCTCGCGCTCGGTGGGCCGGCCCTCGCGCTTGAAGAAGCCGCCCGGGATGCGGCCCGAGGCGTAGAACTTCTCCTGGTAGTTCACCGTCAGCGGCAGGAAGTCGACGCCGGGCTTGGGATCCTTGGCGGCGACCACGGTGGCGAGCACGGTGGTGTCGCCCCAGGAGGCCCACACCGCGCCGTCGGCCTGGCGGGCGACGCGGCCCGTCTCAAGGACGAGGGTGCGGCCGTTCCACTCCAGCTCTTCGCGTTGAATGTCGAACATGTATCTTTCTCTTCTCGGATGCGGAGAGAAAGCCATGAGCAAGATGGCAAGACGCAGCCCGTCCGGCGCTGCGCGCGCCGCGGGGTGCGTCCGACGATCCTGCCATGGCTTCCGTCCTTCGGGTTGATGCGCCGACGGCCGCCCCATGCGGGCGTCGGCGCGCGGGCGACAGCGGCGGATGCCCAGCCGCTGGATCAGCGTCTGATAACGCGCCTCGTCCTTGGACTTCACATAGTCCAGGAGGCTGCGACGCTGGCTGACCATCTTCAGCAGGCCCCTGCGCGAATGGTTGTCCTTCGCATGGGACTTGAAGTGGCCGGTCAGATTGGAGATGCGCTCGGTCAGGATCGCGACCTGCACTTCGGGCGAACCGGTGTCGCCTTCCTTGGTGGCGTATTCCTTGACGAGCTCGTTCTTGCGCTCGGGCGTGATCGACATCGGGTGCTCCTTGTCTGTCTTCGGGGAGAAAGCGGGCCGGGCCGGGATGTCGTCCAGCGCGGTCCGTAACGAAACGGGGCGCGTTACACCGCGCCCACGAGGCGTGCATATACACCAATTGCGGCGAAATGCCAGCGCAGGTCAGACCGACGATGTGCCTCGATAAGGCAGGCCTTCATCCTCTAGCTGCGCTTGTACCAGCGCGGCGAGGTAATCTTCCATCTCGGTAAAATCGAGATGGCCCGCATCCCAAGCCTCATCTGCCGCCTTCAGCGCACTTTCATAGCCTCCACGGCTCTCTCGAATTCGCTCAGGCACGATCTTGCGTCCATGCAGCAATGCTCCGCTCCTGACGCAGAGCAGATAGTAGCAAGTGGCTCTCGCCGTCCTGCCATTCCCTTCTATGAAGGGATGAATCCAGTTAAGCCGCCATAGTCCATATGCCGCAAGCTCCGTTGGCGTCCAGATATACCAGTTCTCATGGACGTTAGAAATAAATCGGTCCATCCACCCGTTTACTTCACGAAAATGCGGAGGCTTGTGATCGCCGACATATATCGGCTCTTCCCTGAAACGCCCACCGAATGCAGAAATATTTGCAACTGCCACGGCGTTCAACGCCCAAAGCATATACTTGTCGAAGGCAACAGGCCCCTGCTTTAGCCCGATTTCAATGCAGTTGGCCATCAAGTCGTATTGACGCAGGAGGTTCTGCTCCTGAACACGATCGAACAGATCCGGATCTTCCTGCTCCAGGACAAGCATGAAGGATGCCTTTTCCGGTCTATTGCACCGTTACTGGAGTTGAAAGACGAATGTGCTTGGTCGCTTTTAGAGCGGACTCCTTGGTGATGCGGGAATTCTTCGGTGCATTGCCATAGGCAAAGCTCGCCCGTTGCTCCTGCAGTTGGTCATCGGTCAGCAGAACTGACTTAGCGTGCTCGAGCTTGGCACGGAGCTCCGGACGATCCGGAGCCCGCCGGAATGCCGATTTGCGCTCCGCCATGTCTCTCTCCTTCGACCTCAAACAAGCGCAGCCGCTGACGGCTATCGCAAATTTAGCCGCCCGGACGGCGCAACCTGCCGGAACCACTTCCCGAAGGCAGTAGCTGCTTCGCGACGGCTCCACCATCAATATAGCGCAGATTGCCCTATCCACTAGGA
>JAEWEX010000423.1 GCA_023389135.1 Pseudomonadota bacterium
GTCCCTGCCCTCCCGCGCGCCCGCCGTGGTTTCGCCACGCTGGCGCGCGACCACGCGTCCCGGAGACCGGACAGCCCGATGACGGACATGCCGACCAAGCAGCGCCTGATCCTCGTCACCCCGTCGGTGACCGGTGGCGCGTTTGCGGAACCGCTCGCAGAGGCATGTCGGACGGCGGACGTCGCCGCGGTCCTGTTGCGCCTCGCGCCCATGGACGAGCGCGCCGGCCTCGACGTGCTGAAGACCCTCGTCGCCGCCGTCCAGGAAACCGGCGCCGCCGCGCTGCTGGTGGACATGCCCGACATGGTCGGCCGCTCCGGCGCCGACGGCGTCCACGCCACGGGCATCGCCGCGGTGGAGGAGGCCATCGATCGTTTCCACCCCGGCAAGATCGTCGGCGCGGGCGGCCTCGTCGCCCGCGACGACGCCATGCGCGCGGGCGAGATCGGCGCCGATTACGTCCTGTTCGGCGACACCGGGCCCAGCGGCAGATACGCCGATCTGGACGGCATCGTGGAGCGCACCTCGTGGTGGGCCGAGATCTTCGCGCCGCCCTGCGCCGCCATGGCCCACGGACCCGACGCGGTGGTGCCGCTGGCCGCCACGGGAGCCGAGTTCGTCGGCCTGGAGGTCTGGGTCTGGTCGATGCCCGATCCGCTCGCCGCGATCCGTTCCGCGGGGGCCCTGCTGGCGGGGGCCACGGAGCGCCCCTGATGCGCCGCCTCGCCCTTGCCGTGGCGCTGGCCGCCGTTCTGCCAGCCATGGCGCAGGCCCAGGACACCCCCCTGCCCGCGCCGCGCCCGGAGACGGGCACGCCGCCCGCCAACCCCATCGACCGCGCCTTCGAGGCGACGCAGCCCCAGCCGCCGCCGGCGGAGCCGGCCTTGCCCGCCGACCCGCCGCCGCCCGCGGACGGACGGCCCGTCGACCGCGCGTTCGCGGCCTACCAGCAGGGCTTCTACTATCTCGCCACCCAGGAGGCGCTGCGCAGGGTCGGCGAGGATCCCGCGGATGCGGCGGCCATGACGCTTCTGGGCGAGATCTACCGCCAGGGGCTGGGCGTGCCGACCGACATGGCCGAGGCCGCCGAGTGGTACGGCCTCGCCGCCGAGCGGGGCGACCCGGCGGCCATGGTGCAGCTGGCCCTGCTGCACATCGACGGCCAGGGCGTGAAGGAGGATGCGGAGCGCGCCCGGCAGCTGTTCGAGAAGGCGGCGGCGGCGGGCGACGCCACGGCGCACTACAATCTTGGTCTCATGGACATCTCGGGCGCGCGTCTCGACGAGGCGGCGGCGCTGGCCCATTTCCGCGCCGCCGCCGATCGCGGCAGCGCGGACGGGCAGTATGCGCTGGCGACCTTCCTTGCGGAGGGCCGCGGCGTCGAGGCCGATGCGGAGGGCGCCGCGAAATGGCTGCGCGCCGCCTCCGACCAGGGCCACACCATCGCCACCATCGAGCTCGCGCTCGCGGTGCTGAACGGCCGCGGCACCCCCAAGGACGAGGCGGCGGCAGTGCAGCTGTTCGAGAAGGCGGCGGCGGCCGACAACCCCATCGCCCAGAACCGGCTGGCGCGCATCTATGCGGCCGGCATCGGCGTGGCGCCCGACCCGGTCCGCGCCATCGCCTGGCACATGGTGGCCCGCGCACGCGGGCGCGCCGACCCGTGGCTGGACCAGTATGTCGCCGCCCAGCCCGAGGACATCGCCGCCCGCGGCGCCGCAGTGGCGCGGCGCTGGCAGGGGCTGGAGGCATATGCGTCCACCGGTGGCGCACTTGACGCCACGGCCCCGAGCGGGCAAGTCACCGGCCGACCCACCAACCGCACGGCGCCCCAACCGCGATGAAGATCAACGGCAACCAGATCACCCCCGGCAACGTGATCACGCATCAGGGCGGCCTGTGGGTCGCGGTCAAGACCATGGCCGTGAAGCCCGGCAAGGGCGGCGCCTTCAACCAGGTCGAGCTCAAGAACCTGATCGACGGCCGCAAGCTCAACGAGCGCTTCCGCGCCGACGAGACCGTGGAGAAGGTCCGGCTGGAGCAGAAGGACTACCAGTTCCTCTACGCCGAGGGCGAAAACCTGGTGTTCATGGACACCGAGAGCTACGAGCAGATAACCATCAGCCAGGATTTCCTCGGCGATCGCGTCGCCTTCCTGCAGGACGGCATGATGGTGACGGTGGAGAGCCACGAGGAGACCCCCATCGGCGTCAGGCTCCCCGACTATGTCACGCTGGAGATCGTCGAGGCGGACCCGGTCGTGAAGGGCCAGACCGCGGCATCCTCGTACAAGCCCGCCAAGCTGGAGAACGGCCTGCGCGTCCTGGTGCCGCCCTTCATCTCCTCCGGCGAGAAGATCGTGGTCGACACCAACGAGGTCGCCTACGTCCGTCGCGCCGACTGACCGGGCACAGCCTTCTCCCGCGAGGAGAAGGTGGCCCGCAGGGCCGGATGAGGGGGCGTGCCGGCCCATCCCGCCGCGCCCGCCCTGACCGCCGGCGCAGCCGGTCCGACTGAAAGAAGAAGACGCCCATGCCCCGCTCCGCCCTCATGACCGTCATGGTCCGCGCCGTGTTCGCCGCGGGCAAGGGCCTGCGCCGCGACTTCGGCGAGGTGGAGAACCTGCAGGTCTCCATGAAGGGACCGGGCGATTTCGTCTCCGCCGCCGACCGCCGTGCCGAGGAGACGTTGCGCGCCGAACTCGAGCGCGTGCGGCCGGGCTATTCCTTCCTGATGGAAGAAAGCGGCGCCATCGCCGGCGCCGACGCCGACCACCGCTGGATCGTCGACCCGCTGGACGGCACGACGAACTTCCTCCACGGCATCCCGCATTTCTCGATCTCGGTGGCGCTGGAGCGCGCCGGCGTTCTGATCGCCGGCATCGTCTACAATCCCGTCACCGACGACCTCTTCACGGCCGAACGCGGCCAGGGCGCCTATCTCAACGACCGCCGGCTCCGGGTCGCCGCGCGCAAGGAACTCGGCGCCAGCGTGATCGCGTGCGGCGTGCCCCACACCGGCCGCGGCGACCATGACCGCTTCCGTCGCGAACTGACCGTGGTGCAGGCGCGCGCCGCCGGCATCCGCCGCTTCGGCTCCGCGGCGCTCGACCTCGCCTGGCTGGCGGCGGGCCGCTTCGACGGCTACTGGGAGCGCCACCTGAGCGCCTGGGACATGGCCGCCGGCGCGCTCATGGTCCGCGAGGCGGGCGGTTACGTCTCCGACCTCGCTGGCGGCGAGAAGATGTTCGACCGCGGCGAAGTCGTGGCCGGCAACGAGGCGGTGCACCGCGAGCTTCTGAAGACGCTCAAGGACGCGTGACGCGCCGCCGGGCCGGCAAGCCGCCGCCGGCGGTGGTTGCATCGCCACCATTTCGCGTTGCGCAAACCATGGTTTATGGTCTCGCGGCTCACTCGCGACGGATGATCCGACCCCGCCCATGGCCCGAGCCGATTTCGATCCCTACAAGCTGACGTCGCCCCGGATCTTTCTCCTCCGGATGCTCGTATTCGTGATCCTCGCCGCCCTGGTGGCGCTGATCCTCTACGAGCAGATCGTCGAGGCGTTCCTGTCCAACCCCGGCCTCAACGGGCTGATCATCGGCGTGCTGGTGATCGGCGTGCTGCTGTCGTTCCGGCAGGTCACCCGGCTGTTCCCCGAGATTCGCTGGGTCAACGACTTCCGCGTCGCGGACCCCGGGCTCGCGCTGCGCGATCCGCCGAAGCTGCTCGCGCCCATGGCGGCGCTGCTCGGCGACCGGCTCGGCCGGGCCGCCATCTCCACCGGCACGCTGCGGTCCATCCTGGATTCGGTCGGCACCCGCCTGGACGAGGCGCGCGACATCGGCCGCTACCTCACCGGGCTGCTGGTCTTCCTCGGCCTGCTCGGCACCTTCTGGGGCCTGCTCAACACCGTGGGCTCGGTCGGCGCTGTGATCCAGTCGCTGGACGTCGGCAGCGATGCCGGCGTCATTTTCGAGGATCTCAAGACCGGCCTTGCGGCGCCGCTGGTCGGCATGGGCATCGCATTCTCGTCGTCGCTGTTCGGCCTCGCCGGCTCGCTGATCCTCGGCTTCCTGGAGCTTCAGGCGAGCCAGGCGCAGAACCGGTTCTACAACGAGCTGGAGGACTGGCTGTCGGCCACCGTCGCCGACGTCGCGAACGACGGCGCCGGCGGCGGCGGGGTCGAGGTCGCGGCGGCGCTCGACCGGCTGCATCGCACCATGGGCGAGGGCGCCACCGCGCAGGGTGGCCCCTCCCCGCGGGCGTCCGCCGCCATGGCGCAGCTCGCCGAGGGCATCCAGGGCATGGTGCGCCACATGCGCACCGACCAGCAGCAGATGCGCGAATGGATGGAGAGCCAGAAGGAGGACCAGCGCGAGATTCGCCGGCTGCTGTCCAAGATCGCCAGCGAGCCGTTCGACGAGAGGCGCTGAGCCATGCCCGCGCCCCGCACC
>JAEWEX010000462.1 GCA_023389135.1 Pseudomonadota bacterium
GACTTGGCGTCGAAGGCATCGACCGGCCGGGCCGGCGCCGACCAGTGGCGGCCCGCGCCGTCCGGCCGCGCCAGCGCCCGGCGGACGCCCGCCGCCGCAACGGTCTGGTCGTCCGCCGCCGTGCCGGCAAAGACCTGGCCGACCTCGAACAGCGCCACGTCGGGGTGGCCGCGGTCGGCATTGCGCTGCGCCGCCGCCACGAGGCCCGGCAGCAGGCTCGGCCGCATGTCGGACAGGTCCGACGCGATGGGATTGGCCAGCGCGAGGTCGGGACTGCCGCCGCCGAAGGCCTCGGCCGCGCCGCGGGACACGAACGACCAGGTGACCGCCTCCACCAGCCCGCGGGCGGCGAGCGCGCGCTTCGCCAGCCGGGTGCGGCGCTGGATCAGGGTCAGAACCGGCCGCGCGACGCCGTCGGGCCGCGGCAGCGGAACCGGCTTCACGCGCTCCAGGCCGAGGATGCGGGTCACCTCCTCCACCAGGTCGGCCTTGCCCTCGATGTCGGGCCGCCAGGTCGGCACCGCCACAGGCACCACCTCGTTGGCCCCGCCGCCGACCCAGAAGCCGAGGCCGGTGAGCGCGTGGCGGATCTCGGCGGGATCGACCTTGCGGCCGGTCAGCCGCTCGACCTCCGACAGCGGGAAGGCGACCACCTTCTCCGGTTCGGGGATCTCGCCCGCCACCAGCACGTCGGAGGGCTCGCCGCCGCACAGGTCCAGCACCATGCGCGTGGCGAGTTCCAGGCCCGGCAGGGTGAAGGCGGGATCGACGCCGCGCTCGAAGCGGTGGCGCGCGTCGGAATGCAGCCCGAGGTCGCGACCCGTGCGGGCAATGTTCATGGGATCCCACAGCGCGCTCTCGATGAGCACGTCCACTGTCTCGGCCGTGCAGCCGGTCGCCTCGCCGCCCATGACGCCGGCGATGGATTCCACGCCCGCATCGTCGGCGATCACCACCACATCGCGGGTCGGGCGATAGGTGCGGCCGTCCAGCGCCAGCACCTCGTCGCCATCGGCGCCGCGGCGCACCACCAGGTCGCCCCGCACCCTGGCCGCGTCGAACACGTGGAGCGGCCGGGCGCGGTCGTGGGTGACGTAGTTGGTGATGTCGACCAGCGCGTTGATGGGGCGCAGACCGATGGCGCGCAGGCGGCGCTGCATCCAGTCCGGCGAGGGGCCGTTCCTGACGCCGCGCACCAGCCTGAGCGCGAAGGCCGGGCACAGCTTCATGTCCTCCGGCGCGAGGTCGCGCCGGACGTTGACCGGGCAGGGATAGAGCCCGGCGACGGCGTCCGGCCGCGGCGTCCTCAGCGTGCCGAGGCCGGCCGCGGCAAGGTCGCGCGCAATGCCGGCGACGCCGAGGCAGTCGGGGCGGTTGGGCGTGACCGCGATCTCGATGACGGGATCGTCGAGCCCCATCAGCGGCGCGAAGGGCTGGCCGACAGGCGCGTCGGCGGCCAGCTCGATGATGCCGTCATGCTCGCCCGACAGGCCCATCTCGCGCTCGGAGACCAGCATGCCGCTGGATTCGACGTCGCGGATCTTCGTGGGCTTCAGCACCAGGCCGGTGCCGGGAATGGTGGTGCCGGAGGGTGCGAACACCGCCTTCATGCCGGTGCGGGCATTGGGCGCGCCGCAGACCACCTGGACCTCGCCGGCGCCGGTGTCGACCCGGCACACCCGCAGGCGGTCGGCATTGGGGTGCTGCGTCGCCTCGATGACATGGACGACGCGGAAGGCGGCGAGCTCGGTGGCGCGGTCGGTCACGCCCTCGACCTCGAGCCCGACCCGCGTCAGCGCATCGGCGATCTCGGCGAGCGAGGCGTCGGTTTCGAGGTGCTCGCGCAGCCAGGATAGGGTGAATTTCATGGCACTCTATTCCATAGTTGGCTTCTGCCGTCATCCCGGACGCGGCGAAGCCGTGATCCGGGATCCAGGAACTTCAGCCGCGACCGCGTTCCTGGATCCCGGCTCTGCGTGCCCCACGGGCACTCCGGCCGGGATGACAGACAGATCATGACGACAATCCCCCCGCCAGCGTCGGCAGGTCCAGCGGGCGGAAGCCGTAATGGGCGAGCCAGCGCGCATCCGCCTCGAAGAAGGCGCGCAGATCCGGCATGCCGTATTTCAGCATGGCGATGCGGTCGATGCCCATGCCCCAGGCGAAGCCCTGGTAGACGTCGGGATCGAGCCCGCAATTCCTGAGCACGTTGGGATGCACCATCCCGCAGCCCAGGATCTCCAGCCAGTCCTCGCCCTCGCCGATCCTGAGCTCGGCGCCGCTGCGGTCGCAGCGGATGTCGACCTCCATGGAAGGCTCGGTGAACGGGAAGAAGGACGGCCGGAACCGCATCTCCACCGACGGCACCTCGAAGAACGCCTTGCAGAACTCCTCCAGCACCCATTTCAGGTTGCCCATATGGGCGGACCGGTCGATCACCAGGCCCTCGACCTGGTGGAACATGGGCGTGTGGGTCTGGTCGCTGTCGTTGCGGTAGGTGCGGCCGGGGATGACCACGCGGATCGGCGGGGCCTGCGTCTTCATGGTGCGGATCTGCACCGGCGAGGTGTGGGTGCGCAGCAGCA
>JAEWEX010000031.1 GCA_023389135.1 Pseudomonadota bacterium
GGCCCCCTCCATCGCGGTCGCGCGCATGGCCATCACCGGCGGCGTCGGCATCAACGGCGCCATGGCCTCCGCCATCAATACGCTCGACCGCGTCCATGGCGGCGCCGGCGAGCAGGCGGTCGAGCTCTATGCGGGGATAGACGCCGAGGCGGCCGGGCGGCCGGTGCCGGAGGCGGTCGCGGCCGTGCTGGCGCGACGGCGCGAAGCCGGCGAGAAATACGTGCCGGGCTTCGGCCACCGCTTCCACCCGGTCGATCCGCGCGCGCCGCGGCTGCTGGCGCTGGTGGAGGCGGCTGCCGCCGCCGGCACCGTCACGGGCCGGTTCGCCGCCATAGGACGCGCCGTCGAGGCGGCGCTGGAGGCGCGGGCGGGCCGCCGGATCCCCATGAACATCGACGGCGCCACCGCCGTCGTCTACGCCGAGCTCGGCTTCCCGCCGCCGCTGTGCCGCGGCCTGTTCGTGCTGTCGCGCTCGGTGGGCATCCTCGCCCACGCCCATGAGGAGAGCCTGTCGGGCGCGCGCAACAAGGGGCCGATCCCGAGGCAGTGGCTGTGGTCCTATGGCGGGCCCGCCGACCGAGAGCTTCCGGACGGCGCGTCTCGCGCGTCCGGTGGAGAAGGTGCTGCATGAAGCAGCGCGAGAGAGACCCTGAGAGGGAGGTTTCAATGGACCGTCGTGAATTCCTTATGTCCGCCGCCGCGCTGGGCCTGGTGGCCGGCATGCCGCGCCTCGCCTTCGCGCAGGCCATGGACCAGATCGAGCTGTTCGTGCCCGCCGCCCCCGGCGGCGGCTGGGACCAGACCGCGCGCGTCATGGAGCAGGTCATGCGCGCCGAGAAGCTGATCGGCTCCGCCCGCGTCACCAATGTCGGCGGCGCCGGCGGCACCATCGGCCTGCCGCAGTTCGTCAACCAGTACAAGGGCGAGGGCAACGCCCTCATGACCGGCGGCATGGTCATGATCGGGGCCATCATCGCCAACAAGTCGGCGGTGGACCTGTCCGCGGTCACGCCGATCGCGCGCCTGACCGGCGAATTCGTCACCGTGGTGGTGCCGGCGGAATCCCCGCACCAGAACATGCAGGACCTGGTCGCCGCCCTGAAGAAGGACCCGGGCAGCGTGTCCTGGGCCGGCGGCTCGGCCGGCGGCACCGACCATATCCTGGCGGGCCTGATCGCCAAGGACCAGGGCGTCGATCCCACCCAGGTGTCCTACGTGGCCTTCGCGGGCGGCGGCGAGGCGATGGCGGCCCTTCTCGGCAACCAGGTCACCTGCGGCGTCTCCGGCTGGGGCGAGTTCGCCGAGCAGATCGGCGCCGGCAAGCTGCGCGCGCTGGCCATCTCCGCGCCCGAGCGCGTGGACGGCATCGACGCGCCGACGCTGATCGAGCAGGGCATCAATGTCGAGCTGCTGAACTGGCGCGGCGTGTTCGGCCCGCCGGAGCTGGACGCGGCCGAGAAGCAGGGCCTGGTCGATATCGTGACCAAGATGGCCAACTCCGAGACCTGGAAGAAGGAGCTCGCGACCCGCAACTGGGACAGCCTGTTCCTCGCCGGCGACGCGTTCGACGCTTACCTCAAGCAGGACATCGCGCGCATCCGCGGCATCCTCGAAGACCTCGGCCTGGCCTGAGGCCCGCGCCATGTCCACCAACCGGGGATACGGCCTCCATGCCGTATCGCTCGGCGTCATCGCGATCGGGATCGGCGTGGTCTACGGGACCACGCTGATCCCGGTGACGCCGATCTCAGCCAGGGTCGGGCCGACCATCTTCCCCTTCGCGGTCGGCGCGATCCTCATCGTGCTGGGGGCGCTGCTGATGCGCGACGCCCTCGCGCGCAACTGGGACTGCGAGGCGACCGACCCCGAAGCGCCGTCCCCGGACCTCGTGCCGCTCGGCTGGGTCGCCGCCGGGCTGGTGCTCAACCTCGTCCTGATCAAGCCGCTCGGCTTCATCCTGTCGTCCACCATCATGTATATCTTCGTCGCCCAGGGCTTTGGCGCGCGGCGTCTTTGGCTGGCGGCCCTGGTCGGCTTCGCGCTCGCATTGCTCGCCTATTTCGGCTTCGCGCAACTGCTCGGCCTGCGCATGGGCGGCGGCCTCATAGAGGACATGATCTGACATGGAAGCGTTCGCCGATCTCGCGGGCGGTTTCGCCACCGCGCTGACGCCGATCAACCTGATGTGGGCGCTGATCGGCGTCACGCTCGGCACGGCGGTGGGCGTGCTGCCGGGGCTCGGCCCCGCGCTCACCATCGCCCTTCTGCTGCCGATCACCTTCCAGGTGGAGGCGACGGCCGCCTTCATCGTCTTCGCCGGCATCTATTTCGGCGCCATGTTCGGCGGCTCGACCACCTCGATCCTGATCAACACGCCGGGCGAGAGCGCGACCATCGTCACCGCGCTCGAGGGCTTCAAGATGGCCAAGAAGGGCCGCGGCGGCCCGGCGCTGGCCACGGCCGCCATCGGCTCCTTCGTCGCCGGCACCATCGGCGTGATCGGCATCACCCTGCTGGCGCCGGTCATCGTCTCCTTTGCGCTCCGGTTCTCGCCGGCGGACTATTTCGCGCTGATGCTGGTGGCGTTCGTCACGGTCTCCGCGGTGCTGGGCTCGTCCGCGGTGCGCGGGCTGACCGCGCTCGCCATCGGACTGGCCATCGGGCTGATCGGCGTCGACCTCCAGACCGGGCAGGCCCGCTTCGCCTTCGGCCAGTTCGAACTCCTGGACGGCATCGACGTGGTGATCGTCTGCGTCGGCCTGTTCGCGGTCGGCGAGACGCTGCATCTGGCCACCCGCTACCGCAAGCAGAACGAGGAGATCATCCCGATCAAGGGCTCGATCTGGATGAACGCGCAGGACTGGGCGCGCTCCTGGAAGGCATGGCTCCGCGGCGCCTTCATAGGCTTCCCCATCGGCGCGATGCCGGCAGGCGGCGCCGAGATCCCGACCTTCCTCAGCTACTACACGGAGAAGCGGCTCTCGAAGCATCCGGAGGAGTTCGGCCAAGGCGCCATCGAGGGCGTGGCGGGACCCGAGGCCGCCAACAACGCGTCCGCCGCCGGCGTGTTCGTCCCGCTCCTGACGCTCGGCCTGCCGACCTCCGCGACCGCGGCCATCATGCTCTCCGCGTTCCAGAGCTACGGCATCAATCCCGGCCCGCAATTGCTCGTCAGCCAGGCGGACCTGGTGTGGGCCCTGATCGCCAGCCTGTACATCGCCAACGTCATGCTGCTGGTGCTGAACCTGCCCCTGGTCGGCATCTGGGTGCAGATCCTCAAGATCCCCACTCCCTACCTCTATGCCGGCATCCTGGTGTTCGCGACCATCGGCACATACGGCATCAGCCGCTCGGTGTTCGACCTGGCCCTGCTCTATGGCATCGGCGTCATGGGCTTCATCATGCGCCGCTACGACTTCCCGACCAGTCCGGTGGTGATCGGGATGATCCTGGGGCCGCTCGCCGAGCAGCAGTTCCGCCGCGCCATGACCATCAGCCAGGGCGACATGACCGTGTTCCTGACGCGGCCGATCTCGGTGACCCTGATCCTGATCGCCATCCTGGCGCTGGTCGTGCCGGCGGTGCTGCGGTGGCGGGCGCGGCGGCGGGCGGAGGCCGAGGCGCAGATCGACGCCCAGCGCACCTCCTGACGCCCGCTCAGCCCGCCGGGAAGCTCCGGCGGGCGAGCCCGGGGAGCGCAAGCCCCTGGAACAGTCCCCGTGCGCCCAGAAACACCAGCAGGGCCGCCCACAGCCCGTGATTGCCGAAGGCGGGGGTGAGGACCGCCCAGGCGGCGAGGAACACGGCCAGCGACGCGATCATCAGGTTGCGCATGGCCGCGCCCCAGGTGGCGCCCACATAGACGCCGTCATAGACGAAGGCCATGACGCCCAGCACCGGGGTCAGCGCCGCATAGGGCAGGAAGGTGCGGGCGGCCGCGCGCACCTCCTCGCTGGTGGTCATCAGGTCGACCGCGCCGCCGCCGCCGAGCCAGACCGCCATGCCGAGCGACAGCGCGAGGCCCACGCCCCACAGCGACGCCAGGGCCACCGCCCGTCGGAACGCCGCGCGGTTGCGCGCGCCGACGGCCGCGCCGCAGAGCTGCTCGGCGGCGGTGGCGATGCCGTCGAGGAAATAGGCCCCCACCAGGAACAGGTTCATGAGCACCGCATTGGCGGCGAGCTGGACGTCCCCGAGCCGCGCGCCCTGCGCCGCGAAGAAGGCGAAGGCGAACACCAGCGACAGCGAGCGGATCATGATGTCGCGGCCGACCGCGACGGTCGCCACCATTCGGGCGCGGTCGAGCACCACCGCCCGGGGCACGGACAGCCGGCCACCGAGGGCGCGCCAGGCCAGCGCGCCGCCCAGCACCACGGTCGCCGCCTCGCCGATCACGGTGCCCAGCGCCACGCCCGCCACGCCCATGCCGAGGCCGAGCACCAGCGCGACGTTGAGGCAGATGTTGAGGCCGTTGAGGAAGACCTGGAGGAGAAGGCCGGTGCCGGCCTCGCCGCGCCCGAGGAACCAGCCGAGGATGGCGTAGTTGGCGAAGGCCAACGGGGCGGACCAGATGCGGATGGCGAAATACTCGCGCGCCGCAGCGTCCACGGCCGGGCTCGCGCCCATTGCGCGGTGGGCGATCTCGCCGACGGGCCATTGCAGCGCGGCCAGCGCCACGCCGCAGGCCGCGGCGATCAGCAGGGCGCGGGCGAGGCTGGCGCGCATCTCCGTGTCGTCGCCGGCCCCCACCGCCTGCGCGGTCAGCCCCGTGGTTCCCATGCGGAGGAAACCGAAACCCCAGAACACGAAGTCGAAGATGACCGAGCCGAGCGCGACCGCGCCGATCAGCGCCGCATCGCCGAGCTGGCCGATCACGGCGGTGTCCGCGACGCCGAGCAGCGGCGTGGACAGGTGCGCCAGCGTCATGGGCGCCGCGATCGCCAGGACGCGGGCGTGGCTGACCTCGACCGGGCGCCCGCCGCGGGTGTCGCGCCCCGCCGTCACGGCCGGGCGGCGCGTCTCAGCGCCGTCCGGAGCGCATCAGGCGCAGGATCAGCCAGATCGGGAACACGATGACCGCGCCCAGCAGGAACC
>JAEWEX010000035.1 GCA_023389135.1 Pseudomonadota bacterium
CAACAAGAAAAGCCCGGAAGGCGGCCCCGGCGTCTCCGTCACCTTCTTCCAGATGATCTATCAGGTGCTGATCGGTCAGGAGCGCGGCCCGCGCTTCGGCTCATTCGCCGCGCTCTACGGCATCGACAACACCCGCGCCCTGATCGGCAAGGCGCTGGCGGGCGAACTCGCGCCATAGGGTCAGGGGCGCGCCCGGTCAGGAATCGAGCAGCGCGCCCAGCGTCTCCAGCCGGTCGGCCTCGGCCGGCGGCTTGTCCCAGCGCAGCCGCGCTATGCGGGGAAACCGCATCGCGACGCCGGATTTGTGCCTGGTCGAGCGCGCCAGCCCTTCGAACGCCACTTCGAGCACCAGCCCGTGCTGCTTCTCGGCCCGCACCGAACGCACCGGCCCGAAGCGCTCGACCGTGTTGTCGCGCACGAATTTGTCGATCTGGCGCAGTTCCTCGTCGGTGAAGCCGAAATAAGCCTTGCCGACCGGCACCAGCTCGTCGCCCTTCCAGACGCCGAACGTGTAGTCGGAATAGTAGCGCGAGCGCTTGCCGTGGCCGCGCTGGGCATACATCAGCACGGCATCGACCACGAAGGGGTCGCGCTTCCACTTGAACCACGGCCCCTTCGGCCGGCCCGGGACATAGGCGCTGTCGGCGCGCTTCAGCATCACGCCCTCCACGGCCCCGGCGTCCGCGCCGGCATTGGAGGAGGCGGGATCGTCGCGGGCGGCGGCGAGCGCGTCCCAGGTGGCGAACGGGATCTCCGGCGACAGGTCGATGCGCGTTCCGTCGAGCCGCGCCGACAACGCCTCCAGCCGCGCGCGGCGCTCGGCCAGAGGCAGCGCGCGCACGTCCTCGCCGCCATCGAACAGGATGTCATAGGCGCGGATATGGGCGGGGAAATCCTTCAGGAGCTTCGCCGTCACCGCCTTCCTGTTCAGCCGCTGCTGCAGCACTTTGAAGGGCTGCACCCGCCCCTCGCGCAGGATCAGCAACTCGCCGTCCAGCACGCCCTCCACAGGCAGCGCGTCCATGAGGTCGGGAAAGGCGGCGGAGATGTCCTCGCCGGTGCGCGAATAGAGCCGCGTCACCCGCCCGCCACCGGCGGCGGCGCCGCTGGCGATCTGGACGCGGATGCCGTCCCACTTCCACTCGGCGCGGAAGTCGGCGGGGTCCAGCGCATCGCGCCAGCCGGTCACGTCCTCCAGCGGATGCGACAGCATGGGCGGGTGGAACGGAGCGGGGTCGTCGCTCTCGGGCCGCGGGCCCCGGCCCTCGACCCACGCGAACAGGTTCTCGTAGGGCGGCTCCAGGCCGTGCCAGACCAGCTCGACCCCGTCCGGCGGCACGTCGCCCAGCGCCGCGACCGCGGTCTTGGCGAGCCGGGCGGAGGCGCCGATGCGCATGGAGCCGGTGATGAGCTTGAGCAGCGCCCAGCGCCCGGTCTCGTCCAGCGTGTCGAGCCAGCCGGCGAGGCGTTTCGGCAGGTCGAGCCTCGACGTCTCCTGCAACGCCGCGACGATGTCCTCCAGCGTGGGCGTGGAGGCACTCTGCCCTTCCCCCTCTCCCCGCGCGCGGGGAGAGGGTCGGGGGGCGGAAGCAGGCGTCGGCCACATCAGCGCGACGGTCTCGGCGAGGTCGCCCACATAGTCGTAGGACAGCGCGAACAGCACCGGGTCGGTGCGCTCCATGATCAATGTGCGGACCATGGCGGGCTTGGCGTTGCGGAAGGACAGCGCGCCGGTCAGGGCCGCCAGCGCCCAGCCGCGCTCGGGGTCGGGCGTGGCGCGGAAATAGGCCGTCATCAGCCGCAGCTTGGCGTTGCGGCGCGGCTCGGTGGCAAGGCGGTCCAGCAGTTCGGCGAAGCGGTTCACGCCTCCTCCTCCGCCTCGTCGCCATAGCCCACCAGCCTGAGCGGCCGGGCGGCGATGCCCTGCGTGCCGCACCAGTGCACCAGCGCATCCTCCTGGCCGTGGGTGACCCAGACCTCGGTGGCTCCGGTATCGGCGATCGTGCGGCGCAGATCGTCCCAGTCGGCATGGTCGGAGATCACCAGCGGCAGCTCCGCGCCGCGCTGGCGGGCGCGGGCCTTGACCCGCATCCAGCCCGAGGCGAAGGCCGTTACCGGATCGGGGAACTTCCGCGCCCACAGATCCTGCGTCGCCGAGGGCGGGCAGATGACGATGGCGCCGCCCAGCGCCTTCCTGTCCTCGCCGGCCACGGGGCGCACGTCGCCGAGGTCGATGCCGCGCGCCACATGGAAGTCGGTGAGCTTCACCGCCGCGCCGTGGAGCCACACCGGCGCGTCATGGCCGCAGGCGCGGATCAGCGCGATCATGCGCTGCGCCTTACCCAGCGCGTAGGCGCCGACGAAATGCGTCGCCTCGGGGAACAGCGCCAGCGAGGCGAGCAGCTTGCCGGTCTCATCAACCGGATCGGGATGGCGGAACACCGGCAGCCCGAAGGTCGCCTCGGTGACGAACAGGTCGCAGGGCACCGGCTCGAACGGCGCGGCGGTGGGATTGTCGAGACGGGCATAGTCGCCGGAGACCACGGCGCGGAAGCCGTTCCACTCCAGCCTGATCTGCGCCGAGCCCAGCACGTGGCCCGCCGGGTGGAACGAGGCCCTGACACCGGAGATGTCGACCGCCTCGCCATAGGCCGCCGGCTGGCGCGTGCCGCAGAAATCCTCGCCATAGCGCAGCGCCATGATGTCCAGCGTGTCGGCGGTCGCCATCACCGCGCCGTGGCCGGCCCGGGCATGGTCGGAATGGCCGTGGGTGACCAGCGCCCGCGGCACCGGCCGCATGGGGTCGATGTGGATGTCCGCCGGCGGGCAGTAGAGGCCCTGCGGGGTGGGGACGAGGAGGTCTTCGGGGCGCATGGTCCCGACTAGATAGGCGCGAGCGGCGCTTTTCGCAGGGGCGATGCGCCGTGCCGCTGTCGCCGTGCGTGCTTCGAGACGGCCCCTCGGGCCTTCCCGGCATGAGGACCACTGAGCCTCTTGCTGGTGGAAGGGCCGGCCTCCCCCTGCTGAGGAGCGATCCTGCAGCGATCGCGTCTCGAAGCACGCACGGCTGAAAAGCCGGGGCATTCGCCGCGTCACCCCGCCCGGTGGCGGCCCGACATCACGATGCCGGCGACCACCAGCGCCATGCCCAGCGCCACCACAGCCGCGGAGACCGCCAGCGTGGCGCCGAAGCCGACGCCGCCCGCCACCGCGTAGCCCGCGGCGGCCGGGCCGACGATCTGTCCGAGCCCGAACGCCGCCGTCAGCAGCGCGATGCCGCGCCCGCCGGCGCCGGCGCGGCCGAGCGGCAGGATCATCAGGGTGATGGGCATGAAGGTCGCTCCGAACAGGACTGCGGCCAGCAGCGCCACCGCCGGCGCGTCCGACAGCGCCGGCAGCGCCACCCCCACGGCCTGGGCAAGGAAGGCCAGCGCCAGCGGCCGGGCATAGCCGATCCGCTCCGACAGCCGCGACCACGCGAGAGCCGCCGGGATGCCGACCAGTCCGACCGCGATCCAGGCATGGTCGGCGGTGGCCTCCAGCCCGGGCCGCGCCTTCAGGATCGCAACGATGAAGGTGGCGAACACGGAATATCCCAGCCCCTCGCAGAAATAGGCCCCGACCAGCGGCAGGAACGGAAACGGCCGCGCCGCGCGCGGGGCCGGCCCCTGCCGCACCGCCGGAGGGTGGCGCCACGGCTTGACGGTGACCCAGATGACGGGCGTGGCCGCCGCCGCCGCGAGGCCCGCCGCGATCCAGATCTGCTGCCAGCCCAGCGCGCCCGCCGCCTGCCCCACGAACAGCGCCGAGGCGGCGATGCCGAGGCTGACGCCGCTCCAGTGCAGCCAAACGAAGCGCTCGCGCTTGTCCGCCGCCAGCGCCTCGATGACGTAGTGCGCCGCGGCGATCAGGCAGGCGGCGCTGGCGAGCCCGGATGCCGCGCGGATCGCCATCCACGCCAGCGGATCGCGGGTCAGCCCCATGGCGACGGTCACGACGACGTTGGCGATCAGCGCCAGCCGGAACACCCGCAGGCGCAACGGCTCCGACGTCACCGCCGACATGGCAAGCGATCCCACGAAGTAGCCGAGGAAGTTGGCGGAGCCGACCAGCCCGGCGATGTCCGGGCCGAACCCCTCCGCGCCCTGCATCAGCGGCAGCACCGGTGTATAGAGGAAGCGCGCGACGCCCATGCCCACGGTCAGGGCGAGGCATCCGCCGGCGAGGAGGCGGAAGACGGGCGGCACGGGACTGGACTGCTCCGGTGGGTTCGGTCCCTGATAGCATCGCGGGCGTGCGCCGCCCACCGCCCTCAGGGCGGGTCCGCCCCCACCGCCTCGGACACGCTCGAGAATCCGTCCCGGGCCAGCAGCGCCGCAAGCTCGCGGTTGATGCGGCGCGCCACGCCCGGCCCCTCATAGACCAGCGCCGTAACGAGGCCGACCAGCGCGGCTCCGGCCCGGATCCTGGCATAGGCACATGCGCCGGTGGTGACGCCGCCGGAGGCGAACAGGACATGGCGGCGGCGGTCCATGCGACGGTGGCAGTCGGCGAGCGCCGCATCCAGCAGCGCCGCCGCCGGCGGACCGGCGACCGCGCCGGGCCGGTCGCGCCAGAGCGCCGGCGGCGTGCGCAGGCCGTCGGGTTTCAACGCCGGCAGGTTGAACATGAAGCCCGACACGAACGGGTGCGGATCGACCGCCTCCAGCAGCGCCTCGATGGCGGCCGGCCCGCCCAGCGGCGAGACCTTCAGGAAAACCGGCCTGCCGAGGCCCGCCTCCGCCATGGCGTCGAGCCAGGCCGACAGACAGCCGCGGTCGGCGAAGGCGTCGCGGCCGTCCTCGGTGTTGGGGCAGGACAGGTTGAACATGAGATAGGCCGCCCGCGGCGCGAGTTGCTTCGCCGCCGCGACATAGTCAGCGATCATATCGTCGCGCGCTGGCGGCGGCCGGCCGGGCCCGCGATTGGTGGCGACGATGTTGACGCCCACCGGCG
>JAEWEX010000047.1 GCA_023389135.1 Pseudomonadota bacterium
GCTTCGCCAGAAGGCGCGAGACATCGGGGCCTGTTCACAGCTCGGCCGGCAGATGATCCTCACAGAAGGCGACGTGCGCGTGCTCATGGAGGCGACCAGACCATGCCGCTCAAGCTCTACCGGCGACCAGGCGGGAGCGTCTGGCACTACAGGGGAACGATCGCCGGAAGGCGGATACGAGGCTCTGCGGAAACTGAGGACAAGGCAAGGGCGCAGCGGATCGCGACCGAAAGAGAGCAGCGCGAGTGGACGCGTCATCTCGATGGACCGGGGTCCACGCTGACCTTTGCCGACGCCGCAATCGCGTATCGGCAGGCGGGCAAATCAACCCGGTTCCTCGAAAGGATCGAGGACCATTGGCAGAATACACTGGTGCGCGACATCACTGACCGGGCCATCCGCGCGGCGGCGCTCAAACTCTATCCCAAGGGAGCAACGGCGACGCTCAATCGGCAGGTGATCGTGCCGACGCAAGCCGTCATCAACTATGCGGCCGAAAACGGATGGTGCCCGCATGTGAAAATCCGGCGCTTCAAGGTGGATCACAAGATCAAAGAGCCGGTGACCCGTGAATGGGTTGATGCATTCGCGGCCCATTCATCCCCGCATCTCGGGGCGCTCTGCCTGTTCATGTTCGGGACAGGCGCGCGGATCAGCGAGGCGATTTCCGTCACCTGGGGGGACGTCGACCTCGGCGCGAGGCGGGTCACGATCCTGCAAACCAAGATCGGAGCGCAGAGAATAGCGCATCTTCAGCCGCGATTGCTGGCGGCCCTGTCCAATATCCCGTCCAACCGCGACCCCAGTGAGCGGGTATTCCGCTATGTGCACCGCGAGAGCGTCCGGAAGGTCTGGGACGCCACAATCAAGCGGGCGGGGATCAAGGCCCTGTCACCTCATTCGTGCCGGCATGGCTTCGCGACCGCGATGCTGCACGCGCGCGTCGACGTGAAGACGGTAGCCGCGATGGGGGGCTGGAAAGATGTGGCGACGCTGGTGAAGACCTACGCCCACGCCATGACCGATCGGACCGTCACGGACGTGGTTTTTGGCACAAATCTGACACAGGACGAGACTGCGAAATCGGTAAGTTCTGGAAATTAAAGGAGAAAACCTTGAGCACATTCAACCCTCGGTGGGGAGGGGTGGCCCGCGGACGGAGCTACGCCTGTCGGGGGCGGCCGTCAAGGGCGTAGGCGGCGCAACATGAAAAAGCCGCGCCCCACGAGGGACGCGGCTTCATGGTGAAGGCTTTCCGGACGATCAGTACTTGGCGACGACGTAATCGTCGTGACCGCCGCCGCCGAACGACCAGCGCACGCCCAGCATCACGTCGTGGGAGGTGATGTTCTCGAACTTGACGGGCTCGCAGAACGAGCACTCGCCGAGATAGGTCCGCAGCGTGCCGGTCTCGCCGTCGCCCATGTCGAGGTAGCGATAGGCGAGGTCGATCTTGAAGTTCGGCGTCACCGCATAGGACATGCCCGCATGCAGCGCCCAGGCGAAGTTCCACTTCGACGCGGTGCCCGCATAGGCGATGCCGTCGGTGACGACGTTGGTGTCGCTGAAGTCGTGGATGGTCACCCGCGCCGCGCCAGCGCCCGCGCCGACGTAAGGGGTGAAGCCGTGCCAGGTGCCGAGATCGAAATAGGCGTTGGCGAGCACCAGCCATTCCGACTTCTTGGACCGGTAGTCGTTGGTGCCGTCCCAGACGTCGTTGCCGGTGTCGTCGCTGTCGTAGCGGTCCAGCGCGGAGAACGAGGTCTTGCCGCGATATTCGCCGGTGATGTCGGTGCGGAACCAGGAGTTGAACTGGTAGCCGAAGCCGCCGCCGAAGAACACGCCGCTGTCGAATTCCGGCTCGTTGATGAAATCAAGCAGGTCGGGCAGGTCCATCTGCGGATGGTGGATGCGGTCGACCTGCTGGTTCGACATGCCGATGAACCCGCGCAGGTACCAGCCGCCGAAGGCGGCCGCCTCGACCGGCGCCACATAGGGCACGGCCGGCAGGTCCGCCGCAGAGGCGGCCCCGGGCAGGTTGATTGCAGCCAGCGCAAACGCCCCGGCGATGGCTCCAAGAGACTTCATGGCGATCCGTCCTCCAGCTCGAGCCGGGCGAATCGCCCCGGCAGTTGTCCTCAAGCGGGACAATCGCCGGTGGGTTCTTAACGACAGCTTAACCTTAACGAAGCTTTTGCAAAGCAGCGGGCGACGTTAACATTTGATTGCTACGCCGCGTTACGGGTGATGACTTCGATCACGTCGTCGACCACCGAGGCGACCAGGGTGGGATCGTCCGCCTCGCCCATGACGCGGATCACCGGCTCGGTGCCGGAGGGGCGGATCACCAGCCGGCCATGGTCGCCCAGGCGCGCGGTGGCGGCGGCGATCGCCGCCTTGACGCTGTCGGTCTCCAGGGGCTGGCCGCTCCTGTAGCGGACGTTCCGGAGAATCTGCGGCAGCGGCTCGAAGCGGCGGCACACCTCCGACACCGGGCGTTCCTGCCGGCGCACCACCGACAGCACCTGCAGCGCCGCCACCAGCCCGTCGCCGGTGGTGGAATAGTCCGACAGGATGAGGTGGCCCGACTGCTCGCCGCCGAGGTTGTAGCCGTCGGCGCGCATGCGCTCGGCGACGTAGCGGTCGCCGACCGGCGTGCGCACCAGCTCGACGCCGCGCGAGGCGAGGTGCCGCTCCAGCCCGAGATTGGACATGACGGTCGCGACGATGCCCGGGCGCGACAGCCGGCCGTCGTCGGACCAGCTTTCCGCCACCACCGCCATGAGCTGGTCGCCGTCGATGATGTGGCCGGTCTCGTCCACCAGGATGACGCGGTCGGCGTCGCCGTCCAGCGCGATGCCGATGTCGGCGCGCACCTCGCGGACCTTGCGGCACAGCGCATCGGGGGCGGTGGAGCCGACGCCGTCATTGATGTTGAAGCCGTCCGGGTCGACGCCGAGCGGGATCACCTCGGCGCCGAGCTCCCACAGCGCCTCGGGCGCCGCGCGGTAGGCGGCCCCGTTGGCGCAGTCGATCACGACCCGCAGCCCCTCGAACGAGATGTCGCGGCCCAGCGTGCGCTTGGCGAACTCGACGTAGCGGCCATGGGCCTCGTCGATGCGGCGGGCGCGGCCGAGATCGGCCGATCCTGCCAGATGCGGGGTGAGGTCGCTGTCGATCAGCCGCTCGATCTCGTTCTCGGTGTCGTCGGAAAGCTTGTGGCCCTCCGGCCCGAACAGCTTGATGCCGTTGTCGGCATAGGGGTTGTGCGACGCCGAGATCATCACGCCGAGGTCGGCGCGCAGCGAGCGCGTCAGCATGGCGACCGCGGGCGTCGGCATGGGGCCGAGCAGGATCACGTCCATGCCGACAGACAGGAAGCCCGAGGTCAGCGCCTGCTCGATCATGTAGCCCGACAGCCTTGTGTCCTTGCCGATCACCACGCGGTGGCGGTGCTCGCCATTGCGGAACAGCACGCCGGCCGCCATGCCCGCGCGCATGGCGAGATCGGCGGTCATGGGGGAGGTGTTGGCTGTCCCGCGGATGCCGTCGGTGCCGAAATATTTGCGCGTCATCGTCCGATCCCGTCTCCACCCGGCGCCGTCAACGGCGTTTTGGCCAGATCATGTGGCCAGGACGCGTTGGATATCGCGATTGTGGCACGGACGGGTTCAAAAACCGTGAGCGATTGTTTCGGGACCGTCCGGAGCCTCAGCCGGCGACGGCCACCTGCAC
>JAEWEX010000054.1 GCA_023389135.1 Pseudomonadota bacterium
CTTCCTCGCGAAGTCGGGCGTCGCAACGGGCGTGGCCGCCACCGGCGTGCTCGCCGCCCCCGCCGTGCTCGCGCAGAGCCCCGTCGTCATCAAGATGCAGACCTCGTGGCCCGCATCCGACATCTGGATGGACTTCGCGCGCGAGTACACCGCCCGCATCGAGCAGATGTCCGGCGGCCGCCTCAAGGTCGACCTGCTGCCGGCAGGCGCGGTGGTCGGCGCCTTCCAGGTGATGGACGCGGTCCATGACGGCGTCATCGACGCAGCCCACACCGTGCCGGTCTACTGGTACGGCAAGAGCAAGGCCGCCTCGTTCTTCGGCACCGGTCCGGTGTTCGGCGGATCGGCGACCACCATGCTGTCGTGGTTCTACGCCGGCGGCGGCGCAGACCTCTACAAGGAGCTGACGCAGGACATCCTGAAGCTCAACGTCTATGGCTTCATGGGCTTCCCGATGCCGGCCCAGCCGTTCGGCTGGTTCAAGTCCGAGGTCAACACGGCCGCCGACATCAACGGCTTCAAGTACCGCACCGTGGGCCTCGCGGCCGACCTTCTGCAGGCCATGGGCATGAGCGTGGCCCAGCTTCCCGGCGGCGAGATCGTGCCGGCCATGGAGCGTGGCGTCATCGACGCGTTCGAGTTCAACAACCCGTCGTCGGATCTGCGGTTCGGCTCCGCCGACGTGGCCAAGAACTACTATCTGTCTTCGTACCACCAGGCCTCTGAGAGCTTCGAGTTCCTGTTCAACAAGGACTTCTTCGACGATCTCGACGAGGACCTGCAGGCGATCGTCAAGTACGGGGTCGAGGCGGCCTCGACCTCCAACACCGCGCTGGCGATGGAGAACTACTCGTCCGACCTGCAGAAGCTGCAGAGCGAGATGGGCGTCACCGTGCACCGCACCTCGAACGAGATCCTGCAGGCGCAGCTCAAGGCGTGGGACCAGCTCATCGTCGAGCTGGAGAAGGACCCCTTCTCCAAGAAGGTGATGGACAGCCAGCGCGCCTGGGTGGACCGGGTGTCGTACTACGAGCTGATGAACGCGCCGGACCTGGCGCTTGCCTACGAGCACTACTTCCCCGGCAAGCTGAAGCTCTGACGCAGGGCCGACACGAGGACCCGGCTCCCCTTCGCGGGGGCCGGGTCCTTCCGCTCTTGCTGGGGAGTCTCCTGCCTTGGTCAGGTTCATCGCGTTCGCCGACAGTCTGTCGGCGTGGTTCGGAAAAGCGTTCGGCTGGCTCATCATCCTGATGACGCTGGGCATGAGCTACGAGGTGTTCGTCCGGTATCTGCTGAACCGGCCGACAGCCTGGGCGCTGGACGTCTCCTTCATCATGTACGGCACGCTGTTCATGATGGGCGGCGCCTACACGCTGTCGCGCGGCGGCCATGTGCGGGGCGACTTCATCTATCGCCTCTGGCATCCGCGCACGCAGGCCCGGGTCGATCTGGTTCTCTACCTGCTGTTCTTCTTCCCGGGCGTCACCGCGCTGATGGTCACGGGCTGGAAATACGCGGCGCGCTCGTGGAGCTATGCGGAGGTCAGCGTCAACAGCCCCGCCGGCATCCCGATCTTCCAGTTCAAGTCGGCCATGGTGGCCGCCGGAATCCTGCTGTTCATCCAGGGCATCGCCCAGGTCTTCCGCTGCATCCTGTGCATCCGGGAAGGCTACTGGCGCACCCCGGTCGAGGACGTCATGGAGACCGAAGAAATGCTGATCAAGCAGAAGGCCGAGGGCAACCTCTAAGCCGCGGGGCCCCGCCGCCCTGCCCGCGACCCAATGGAGATGTGAAAGTGTCCGAACCCCAAGTGGCTCTGATGATGCTTGGCATCTTCATTCTGTGCGTATTCCTGGGCTTCCCGATCGCCTTCACCCTGATGGCGCTCGGCGTCTTCTTCGGATACTACGCATACTTCGATCCGGACCGGATGTGGCGGGTGTTCAACCGCCTCGGCGAGGATGCCGACACCTGGACATCGACCACGGCCTGGATCGACGGTTTCTTCAACAACCGCATCTTCGACCTGTTCGTCAACCAGACCTACACGGTCATGTCCAACGAGGTGCTGACCGCCGTCCCGCTGTTCCTGTTCATGGGCTACATCGTCGAGCGGGCCAATATCGTCGACCGCCTGTTCTCCACCCTCAACATCGCCTCCAAGAACATCCCTGGCTCCATGGGCGTGGCCGCGCTGATCACCTGCGCGCTGTTCGCCACGGCGACGGGCATCGTCGGCGCGGTGGTGACGCTGATGGGCCTGCTGGCGCTGCCGGCGATGCTGAAGTCGCGCTACGAGCCGAGCTTCGCCAGCGGCATCATCTGCGCCGGCGGCACGCTCGGCATCCTGATCCCGCCGTCGATCATGCTGATCGTCTATGCGGCGTCGTCGGGCGTCTCCATCGTGCGGCTGTATGCCGGCGCGCTGCTGCCGGGCCTGGTTCTGGTCGGCCTCTACCTGGTCTATGTGATCGGCCGGTCGATCCTCCAGCCGAGCGTGGCGCCCAAGCCGACCAAGGACGAGGTGCCGGATGTCCCGTTCGTGAAACTTGCCTGGATGCTGTTCACGTCGTTCTTCCCGCTGGCGTTCCTGATCCTTGCGGTGCTCGGCTCGATCCTGTTCGGCCTCGCGACCCCGACCGAGGCGGCGTCGATCGGCGCGCTCGGCGGCATGGTTCTGGCCGTGGCCTACCGGGCCATGACGTTCCAGCGGCTGCGCGAATCCGTCTACCTGACCGTGCGCACCACGGCGATGGTGTGCTGGCTGTTCGTCGGCTCGTACACCTTCGCCTCGGTGTTCTCCTACCTCGGCGGAGAGCAACTGATCGCCGAGTTCGTCAAGGGCATGGACCTGACGCCGCTGCAGTTCCTGCTGCTGGCGCAGTTCATCATCTTCCTGCTGGGCTGGCCGCTGGAATGGTCGGAGATCATCATCATCTTCGTCCCGATCTTCCTGCCGCTGCTGCCGCTGTTCGGCATCGACCCGCTGTTCTTCGGCATTCTGATCGCGCTGAACCTGCAAACCAGCTTCCTGACGCCGCCGATGGCCATGTCTGCTTACTATCTGAAAGGCATCGCACCGCCCGAAGTTCAGCTCACGATGATCTTCAAGGGCGTGCTGCCATTCATCGCGATGGTCTTTGTGAGCATGGTTCTCGTCTATAGGTTCCCGGAGCTCGTGTTCCATCTGCCGACCATGTTCTATGGCCGCTGATCCGTCACAGAAGCGGGCCGCCGTGCTCGCGCTGAGCGCCGTCGAGCTGCGCGACCGCCTCGCCCGCGGCGCGCTGCGGGCGGTGGAACTGGTCGAGGCGTGCCTGGAGCGCATCGCGGCGGCCGAACCGCAGGTTCAGGCCTGGGTCTGGCTCGACGGCGAGCACGCGATGAAGCAGGCCTCGGCGCTGGACGCGCTGCGCGCCTCGGGGCGCCCCATCGGCCCGCTTCACGGCCTGCCCGTCGGCATCAAGGACATCATCGACACGCGCGGCATGCCAACCGCCAACGGCACGCCGCTGGACGAGGGTCGCACGCCCACGGCCGACGCCTTCCTGGTGGAGCGGCTGAAGGCGGCCGGCGCGATCATCATGGGCA
>JAEWEX010000073.1 GCA_023389135.1 Pseudomonadota bacterium
GGCCAGCGCCGCGCCCTCCGCCGCACGGTCGTCGCCGAACACGCGGGCGAGATGGGCATCGAGCCATTGCGGATAGTCGCCCGCGACCCAGGCGGGCGCGCCGTCCAGCGTCGCCTCCGAGAGGCGCGCGGCCTCGCCGGCGGTGGGCAGGTCGGGGGCGTGCGGGCTGTCGGCGAAGGCGGCGGCGATGGCGTCGGGCGCCATGCCGCGCACGAAGCCGAGCGCGCCAAGGACGAGCGCGCGGGGCTCCTCGCCGCCCATGCGCCAGGCGATGGAGCCGCGATGCCTGAGCGCGTCGTAGACCAGGCTGGCGATGGAGGCGCGGTCGCGCGACCCGGCGAAGCGGTGGGCGAGCCCCCAGTCCTTCAGCGCATCGGCGGCGGGACGGCGGCGGGCGTCGAGGTCGGCCAGGACCTCCATGGCGGCGGCGGCATGGGCTGCGGGTTTCATGGCGGGTTCATACATGCCGCGGGCGCGGCTGCGAAGCGCCGTGCGCGGCCGCGGCGCGATGTCAGCTCCCGACCATGATCCTGACCACGAAGATCGCCCACATCAGCGCCAGGATCACGAAGCCGACCAGGAACGCGCGGAACCGGGTCGGCACGTGGTTGGTGGTGACGAGGACCGCCGCATGCCAGATGCGGCTCAGCACGAACAGCCAGCTCATGACCACGAAGACGAGGTCGGCGAAGTTGGTGGGGATCGCCAGCGCCACCAGCACCAGGAACAGCACCGGCAGCTCGAACTGGCTGGAATAGGCGTTGGCGGCCTGTCGCGTGCCGGCGGGCCAGCCGCCGCCGTCCAGCGCCACGTCGCGGAGCTGGACCTCGCCGCGCCGCAGGACCGCAAAGCGCCGCCGCCCGGTGAGCAGGAGCAGCACGAAGATCGTGGCCACCATCACGAAGACGGGGAGAAGCACGGCCTGGATCGTCATGGGCAGGTATCCTCGGTGCCACCGCCCGCACCGTCACACTGCGCCATGAGTCGGCCCCGAGCGCAATGGCGGGCGGCCGCCCCTTGACCGCCCCCTCCCCGGGGCGCCGGCTATGCGCGGCTCGGGTAGTTGGGGCTTTCGCGGGTGATGGTGACGTCGTGGACGTGGCTCTCGCGCAGGCTGGCGCCGGAGATGCGCACGAACTCGGCGCGGTCGTGGAACTCCGGCACCGTGGCGGCGCCGACATAGCCCATGGCGGCCCTGAGGCCGCCGGCGAGCTGGTGCAGCACGGAGGCGAGCGGACCCTTGTAGGGCACCTGGCCCTCGATGCCCTCCGGCACCAGCTTCAGCGTATCCTTGATGTCCTGCTGGAAGTAGCGGTCGGCCGAGCCGCGCGCCATGGCGCCCACGGAGCCCATGCCGCGATAGGCCTTGTAGGAGCGGCCCTGGTAGAGGAACACCTCGCCCGGGCTCTCGTCCGTGCCGGCCAGCAGCGAGCCCACCATGGCGCAATCCGCCCCTGCGGCCAGCGCCTTGGCGAGATCGCCTGAGTATTTGATTCCGCCGTCGGCGATCACCGGGATGTCGGCCTTCCGGCCCGCCTCCACCGCATCCATGATGGCGGTGAGCTGCGGCACGCCGACGCCGGCGACGATCCGCGTGGTGCAGATCGAGCCCGGGCCGATGCCGACCTTGATGGCGTCGGCGCCGGCGTCGATCAGCGCCTGGGCGCCCTCGGCGGTGGCGACGTTGCCGGCGATGACCTGCACCGCGTTGGACAGCCGCTTGACCCGCGTCACCGCCTCCAGAACCTTGACGGAGTGGCCGTGGGCGGTATCGACCACCAGCACGTCGATGCCGGCGTCCACAAGCATTTCCGAGCGGGAGAAGCCGGCGTCGCCCACGGTGGTGGCGGCGGCCACGCGCAGCCGGCCGTGCTCGTCCTTGCTGGCGTTGGGGTTGGCGACCGCCTTCTCCATGTCCTTCACGGTGATCAGCCCGACGCAGCGGAACTCGTCGTCCACCACCAGCAGCTTCTCGATGCGGAACTGGTGGAGCAGGCGCTTGGCCTCCTCCTGGCCGACGCCGTCGCGCACCGTGATCAGGCGCTCGCGCGTCATCAGCTCGGAGACCGGCTGGTCGAGATTGGTGGCGAATCGCACGTCGCGGTTGGTGAGGATGCCCACGAGCCGGCCGGCGCGGCCGTTGACGCCGGCCTCCACCACCGGGATGCCGGAGATGCCGTGCCGCTTCATCAGGTCGAAGGCGTCGGCCAGCGTCGCGTCGGGGTGGATGGTGACCGGGTTCACCACCATGCCGCTCTCGAACTTCTTGACCTGGCGGACGTGGTTGGCCTGTTCCTCGGGCTCCAGGTTGCGGTGGATCACGCCGATGCCGCCGGCCTGCGCCATGGCGATGGCGAGGCGGGCCTCGGTGACGGTGTCCATGGCCGAGGAGATGATCGGCAGCGCCAGCGGGATGGTGCGCGTCAGGCGCGAGCCCACATCGACGTCGCCCGGCATCACCTCGGAGCGGCCGGGCCGCAGCAGAACGTCGTCGAAGGTGAGGGCTTCCGCGCCCAGGGCCGTCTGGATCAGCCGTGCCATGCCAACTTCCTGTGTGAGGGCGCCGCAGACCGGCGCGCCGGGTGTCCCCCCGGTGCCGTGGCCGCAGGGGAGTTGGCGGCGGCTCTTAACACGGGCTCGCGCCGGCGCAAAGCGCGCGGCCCCGGTCTGCGGCTCAGGCGAGGCATGCGCGGGGCCCCCGCTTCCGCCGAAAACAGAAATGCCGCCCGGAGGCGGCATTTCCAAAGGCACCGACGGGCCGGCAGATTACTGAATGCGCGTCTCGTACGGCACTGCGAACAGCGCCGGGCGGACCGGGTCGAGCGAGGCGCCGGCGCGGTCGCGCTCCAGGAGCGTCTGCGTGCCGAGGTTGAGCTTGATGCCGGCCATGATGCGGCTCTCGTCCAGGTCGGCGTCCTCGCCCTCGGCGTCGAAATTGGTGGTGGTGTAGTCGTAGCTCAGCGTCAGGCTGAACGGCGTGTTGTCGATGCGGTATTCGGTGTGCAGGCCCAGGGTGAGGGTGTCGAAGTCCACCGTGAAGCCGTTGTCGCTGGATTCCAGCCCCTGATAGCCGGCGCTGCCGACGAACACCCAGTTGGGGGTCGCGAAGTAGCGCAGCTGGCCGTTGAGGAAGAAGCCGTCCGCGTCGGGCGTGAAGTCGTTGTCCATGGACACGTTGGCGTAGCCGCCCTGGGCATAGAGCGTGAAGGCGCCGAAATAGGCCTGCCCCTCGAGGCCGAGATAGTAGCGGTCGAAATCGACCCCCTCGCCGCCGAAGTCGAACGAGGTGAAGCCGTACTGGCCGATGACGCCGATGAGCCACGACCCCGGTTCGCGGTAGAATAGGTGGGCGGCGATGTCGGTGGTCTTGGCGTCCAGATCGTATCCCCCGTCATCGTCGACGTCGCCGAGGTTCTGGATCGCCATGGTCAGGTCGCCCTGGAACCCGATGTGGTTGGCGAAGATGTAGGCGCCGGTGGCGCGGGCGTCGAACACCCAGTCGTCCAGGTCGATGTCGTCGTCGCCGATGAAGACAACGCCGCCGGTGTCGTCCGGCACGTCGAACCAGGTGTAGCCGATGCGGGCGGCGAGGAACGCGTCCCACTGGCTGGCCACATACTGCTCCGGCGCCGGAGCGTAGAGATCGGCCGACTGCGCGGCCCCGGAAAATGCAACCGCACCGAGCCCGGCCGCGGCGATCAGCGAAAGCGTCTTCATTGCTAGTCTCCAAGCCCCTGGAATGCGAACGATTGAATACCACCGTTTACGGTAACGTCACCCCGAGCTTGTGCCCGGCCGCACGTTTCCGCGGATATGTGACGCGGGCGCCACATACATGCTGGCGATGCGAAATGGCGGGCGCGGCGGCGCATGAGCGCGCACTGCGGAACGGGGCAACAGCGCAAAAAAAAGCCGCCCGGCGAGGGGCGGCTTTCTCGTGATCAGGTGACGTGACCGGTCAGCCGTCTATATCGAACATGCCGCGGCCCATGAACGCGGGCACAGAAAACAGCGCCGGCCGGACCGGGTCCAGCGAGGCGCCGGCGCGGTCGCGCTCCAGCAGCGTTTGCGTGCCGAGGTTGAGCTTGATGCCGGCCATGATGCGGCTCTCGTCCAGATCGGCGCCGTCGCCGTCGAACTCGAAGTCGGTGTTGGTGTAGTCGTAGCTCAGCGTCAGGCTGAACGGCGTGTTGTCGATCCGGTATTCCGTGTGGAGACCTAGCGTCCACACGTCGATGTCCAGCGAATCGCCGCCCTGGCTGGCCTCAAGTCCCTGATAGCCGGCGCTGCCGATGAACACCCAGTTGGGGGTCGCGAAGTAGCGCAGCTGGCCGTTCAGGAAGAACCCGTCCGCATCGGGCGTGAAGTCGTTGTCCATGGAGACGTTGGCGTAGCCGCCCTGGGCGTAGAGCGTGAAGGCGCCGAAATAGGCCTGGCCCTCGAGGCCGAGATAGTAGCGGTCGAAATCGACCCCCTCGCCGCCGAAGTCGAAGGACGTAAACCCGTACTGGCCGATGACGCCGATGAGCCACGACCCCGGTTCGCGATAGAACAGATGGGCGGCGAGGTCGGTTGTCTTGGCGTCGAGGCCGACGTCGCCCTCGAAGTCGACCTCGCCGAGGTTCTGGATCGCCATGGTCAGGTCGCCCTGGAACCCGATGTTGTTGGCGAAGATGTAGGCGCCGGTGGCGCGGGCGTCGAACACCCAGTCGTCCAGGTCGATGTCGTCCTCGCCGATGAAGAAGCCGCCCTCTTCATCCGGCACGTCGAACCATGTGTAGCCGATGCGGGCCGCCAGGAACGCGTCCCACTGGCTGGCCACATACTGCTCCGGAACCGGAGCATAGAGATCGGCCGCCTGGGCGGACACGGACAATGCGGCGGCGGAGATGCCGGCCGCGGCGATCAGCTTCAGACCCTTCATGACGAACCCCCGTCCTGGATGACGGCTGATTTGAGCATGACGTTTACGAAAAGATCACCTCTCGCAGGTCCGTGACGCGCCGAATCCGCGCGCGCGTGACGTCGATGCAACACACAGGCGCCGGCTGCGAAATCGACCACCGCCGGTTGCAACGCAAGAGGCCGCCCCGGAGGGCGGCCTCGAATGCGTGACTGCGCGTCTCGCAGATCAGTTGACGACCGGGAAGCCCAGCACCATGGTGGCCGGGCGAACCGGGTCGAGCGAGGCGCCGGCGCGGTCGCGCTCGATCAGCGTCTGGGTGCCGAGGTTCAGCTTGATGCCGGCCATGACGCGGTTCTCGTCGGTCTCGAAACCGCCGCCGAAGTCGGTGTTCGAATAGTCGTAGCTCAGCGTCAGGCTGATCGGGCTGTTGTCGAGGCGATACTCGGTGTTCAGGCCGACGTTCCACACGTCGATGTCGCCACCGCCGCCACCGAGGCCGCCGACGCCATCGAATTCCAGGGTCTGGTAGCCGGCGACGCCCGCGATCATCCAGTTGGGCGCGGCGAACCAGCGGACCTGGCCGTTGAGGAAGAAGCCGTCGCCATCGACGCCGCCGCCGGGGCCGCCGAGATAGCCGCCGAAGTCGGCCGTGGCGTAGCCGCCCTGGGCATAGAGCGTGAAGGCGCCGAGATAGGCCTGGCCCTCGAGGCCGAGATAGCCGCGGTCGATGTCGAGGCCGAGAAAGTCGAAGTCCAGCGAGGTCACGCCGTACTGGGCGAAGACGCCCACCAGCCAGCTGTCCGGCTGCCGGAAGAACAGATGCGCGGCCGCGTCGGCGCTCTTGGAATCGAAGCTGATCGTCTCGCCTTCCCCGCTGAGTTCGCCGAGATTCTGCCACGCGAACAGCAGGTCGCCCTGGAAGCCGATGCCGTTGGCCCAGGTGTAGGCGCCCGACGAGCGGGCCTCGAAGCCCCAGTCGTCGGCGTCGTACCCTTCGCCGGGACCGGTGACGTCGCTGTCGGAGTCAAACCAGGAATAGCCCACCTTGGCGGAGATGAAGGCATCCCACTGGCTGGTGACGTAGGCGGCCGGGGCCTCCTCGTAGACCGGCGGGAGATCGGCCGCGAAGGCGGCGCCGGCCATGAGCGGGGCGGCGAACACGGCGCCGAGGAAAACGTTCTTCTTCAAGGGAGAGCCCTCACGGTTGCGAAGCGGATCGGACGTCACTGTTACGCCGTGACCCCCGCCCCGGTCACCTCCGCGGCGGCCTGGATTCAGCAAGTTTTCCAGCCTGTTGCGCCGAGGGCACAAATTGCCCTGGAAGCCTTGATGCGCTCGGCCCCGGCACTGCCGTGCCGGCGCGGCAATTATGGCAGAAGTGAGGACAATATGCCTTATTCGCTAATGGCAGGGTAACGTCCGCGGCGACTTTGCGGCCGTCCGGGCGCGAATCGCACCCCCGGAACGCGAGAAGGGCCGCCCCGAGGGACGACCCTTCCATTGTCGCTTCCGCAGTCACGTGGACCACATCGTCGAATTCAGTCGGCGCTGGTTCCGGCAAAGGCAAGGATCCAGCCCGCAGTTCCCGACGACCGCGGATCATGACAATGAGACACTGGATCACCTCCTTTCGTTTGTTGACGACGGGACCGAAGGTAATGAGCGATTCGGCCTATGGGAAGGGGGTGTCGGTCCCTCCCGCAACGAAATCTTGATTGCGGCCGGCCCCGCAG
>JAEWEX010000111.1 GCA_023389135.1 Pseudomonadota bacterium
TTGGTCCAGAACGGGACCTCGAAGTTCTTGTACTGTGAAAGGTTACCCCATGCGCCGACAACCTTCAGCTCGGTGCGCGGCAGGTCCTGGGCGAAGGCGGGCGGGGCCGCCAATGCCAGCAGCAGCGTGGTCAGGCAGGCAAGTTTCGATGTCATGGCAGTTCCCCTTGTCTGGACATTGTCTTGGTTCGCCCGTCCTCACATCGTGGCGAGGCGGGAATTCCTGAGGTCGGTGACGAGCATCGCCCCCGGCGAATGCGTGATGGCGAAGGCTGGCCGCGCGGCCGCGATCACCGCCTGCGGCGTGACCCCGCAGGCCCAGAACACCGGCAGTTCTCCTGCCCGCACCTCGACCGCCTCGCCATAGTCCGGCGCGTCGAGATCGCGGATGCCGATGGCCCCGGGCAGGCCGATATGCACCGGCGCGCCATGCACGGAGGGAAATCTTGACGTCACCTGGATCGCGCGGATCGCGTCCGCCGGCGTCATGGGGCGCATGCTGACCACCATGGGGCCGTGGAACGGCCCGGCGGCCTGGGTCTCGATGGAGGTGCGGAACATCGGCACGTTGCCGCCGAGTTCGACGTGCCGCATGGCGATGCCGTCGGCGATCAGCGCTTCTTCGAAGGAGAAGCTGCAGCCGATGACGAAGGCCACCAGGTCGTCGCGCCACAGATCCCGGATGTCGGAAGTCTCTTCCGCCAGCGCGCCGTCGCGCCAGACCCGGTAGCGCGGCAGGTCGGTGGTGACGTCCACATCCTCGCCCAGCGCCGGCAGGAGCGGCGAGCCCGGATCGCTCACCGCCAGCAGCGGGCAGGGCTTGGGATTGCGCTGGCAGAAGCGCAGGAAATCATCGGCGAGGTCGCGCGGCAGGATGGCGAGGTTGCCCTGGACGAAGCCGGGCGCGGCCCCGGAGGTGGGCCGCTGGAGCAGACCCTGGCGGGCGGCGCGGCGAACGTCGCGTCCTGTTGGAAACCGGTCGGCCAAGGCGGCGGAGGGAAACGGCGCGTGCTGCATGGAAGGATTGCATCACGGCGCAATCGGTAAGACGAATTTTGATTCCGGTTCAATATCGATAAGCTCGACTTATCGAACATCGTCGCCCGCAAGCTCCACCGCCAGCTCGGCGATGGCTTCCACCACATGGACGTCGGGCGTCAGCAGGTGGGCCGCCTGGAAGGCGAGGTCGGGGATCGCGGGCCCGCCCTCCACCAGCACCAGCCGCCCCCTCCCCGAGGTCGTCGCGGATCACCGCCGGCGGGATCAGCGCCAGCCCGATGCCGTCGCGGCACATGCGCACGATGGTGGACAGCGACCCGGTGCCGAAGATGCGCGGCTGGCGCAGCCCCATGCGGTGCAGCGTCTCCCGCAGCTGGATGTGGGGCCGGGTGTCGCGCGTGTAGGTGATCGCGGGATGGCGCTCGAAATGCGCCAGGGTCAGCCGCTCGCCTGGCGCCAGCAGGCCCGGCCGCGCGACCCAGCCCAGCGGATAGCGCACCACGTCGATGTTGCGCACCCTCGGCTCGGAGACCGGGCCGAGCAGGAACGCAAGGTCGATGGTGCTGGCGACCAGCGCGTCGCGCAGGTTCCTGGACGTGTCCACCTCGACATCGATCGACACGGCGGGAAACGCCGCATGCGCCCGCTCGATCAGCCGGCCGAGGATGGTGTGCACCAGCGTCTCCGCGACGCCGATCCGGATGGTGCCGCGGAACGCCGTGCCGCCCTTGACCGACTGAAGCATCTCCGAGCGCAGCCGCAGCATCCGCTCGGCATAGGTCAGGAACGCGCGCCCCTCCGGCGTCAGCGCCACCTTCCGCGCCTCCCGCGAGAACAGCTTGACGCCGAGTTGCTCTTCCAGCCCCGCGATCCGCTGCGACACCGCCGGCTGCGTGGTGTTGAGCTTCTCCGCCGCCGCCCGGAAGCCGCCGAGCTGCGCGATCCAGACGAATATCTCCAGGCTGCGGAGATCGATCACCCGGGCGGCGCCCCGAAGCCCGCACGCTTCAGCCTGACCACGGCCTCGTCAAGCGCCGACAGGAAGGCCGAGCGGTCGCGCGGGGAGAATGGCCGCGGCCCACCGGTCACGCCGCCGGCCGAGCGCAGCTCGTCCATGAGATTGCGGGTCGCAAGCGCCATGCCGATGGACGCCTCGTCGAACAGCCGGCCATTGGGCGCCAGAACGCTCGCCCCCGCCTTCACGGCGCGGGCGGCCAGGGGCACGTCGGTGGTGACGACCACGATGCCCGGCCGCGCGCGCTCCGCGATCCAGTCGTCGGCGACGTCGGGGCCCGCCGGCACCGGCACCAGGCGGATCAGCGGGTCGCGCGGCAGCCTGAGGAAGCTGTTGGCGACCACGAAGCTCGGCAGCCCGTGCCGGCCGGCGACCCGGAACACCTCTTCCTTCACCGGACAGGCATCGGCGTCGACCAGGACCGCGATGGCGGGTGCGGCGGGCGGTTCCACGGCTACTTGGTGCCGAACAGCCGGTCGCCGGCGTCGCCCAGCCCCGGCACGATGTAGCCGTCCTCGTTCAGGTGGCTGTCGATGGCGGCGGTGAAGACCGGCACGTCCGGATGGCGCGCCTGCATGGCGGCGACGCCTTCCGGCGCCGCCAGCAGGCACAGCAGGCGGATGTCGCGCGCCCCTGCCCGCTTGAGCAGATCGACGGCATGCGCCGCCGAATTTCCGGTGGCGAGCATGGGATCGACCACGATGACCAGCCGCTCGGCCAGGTCCTCGGGAGCCTTGAAATAGTACTGCACCGGCTGAAGCGTGTCGTGGTCGCGATAGAGCCCGATATGGGCGACGCGCGCCGACGGCACCAGTTCGATCAGCCCGTCGATCATGCCCTCGCCGGCCCGCAGCACCGAGGCGAGCACGAGCTTCTTGCCCTTGAGCACCGGCGCGTCCATGGGCCCCAGCGGCGTCTCGATCCGCTCGGCGGTCAGCGGCAGGTCGCGGGTCACCTCGTAGCCGAGCAGCAGGGCGAGTTCGCGCACCAGCCGCCGGAAGCCGGCGGTGGAGCGGTGCTTCTCGCGGATGCGGGTCAGCTTGTGCTGCACCAGCGGGTGATCGACGACGGTGACGTTCTGCATGGCGCCCATGTTGCCCGGAAGGAGGGCGGCTGTCTCGTCTCCTTCCGGCGCTGTCCACGGCCGGAAACCGGCGTCCGGGCGCACGCCCCTTTCCATCGGGCATCCGACGCGGCATTGAAGGGGGCGACCGATCAACGCCAGCCGGACACACCCGCCATGAGCACCGACGACACCATCATCAACGCCCTCTCGCTGGTCTCGACGGCGACGCTGACCACGATCCTGCTCAAGAAGGGCCTGCGCAACGTCTGGATGCGGGGGACGAAGCCGCTGAAGCCCGGGCAGAAGCGCGTCGTCGGCCCGGCCTTCACGCTGAGGTTCGTGCCCGCACGCGAGGACCTGGCGACGCCCGAATCCTGGTCCTCGCCGCGCTCGACCCGCGGCGCCATCGAGGACATGCCCGAAGGCGTGGTGGTGGTCGCCGACGCCATGGGCGTCGCCGATGCCGGCATCTTCGGCGACATCCTGTGCGCGCGCATGGTCCGGCGCGGGGTCGCCGGCCTGGTGACCGACGGCGTGATGCGGGACGCCTCCGGCGTCATCGGCACCGGTCTGCCCGTGTGGTGCAGCGGCGCCGCCGCCCCGCCCTCGGTCGCGGGCCTCACCTTCGTCGACTGGCAGACGCCCATCGGCTGCGGCGGTGTCGCGGTCTATCCCGGCGACATGGTGGTCGTGGACGACGACGGCGCGGTGCTGATCCCCGCCGCCCTGCTGCCGGAGGTGGTGGAGGCGGCCGTGGAGCAAGAACGGCTGGAGGGCTGGATCATGACCGAGGTGGAGCGCGGCGTGCCGCTGCCCGGCCTCTACCCGCCGAACGCCGAGGCCAAGGCCCGCTACGAGG
>JAEWEX010000124.1 GCA_023389135.1 Pseudomonadota bacterium
CCGCCACGCGCAGATCCTGCGCGCCGAGGACCTCACGCTCGCCCAGCGCGCCGCACTGGCGGCCATCGGCGCCCACGGCGCCCGCCGCCTCCGCGGCGGCTGGCGCGCCGGCGAGGCGCTGCTGCGCACCACCACCATAGAGGCCCTGCTCAACCGCGACCTGATCCGCATCACCCAGCGCGCCCCGCGCCGGGTCGAGGCGCGGTTGACCGAGAAGGGGCTGGCGAAGCTGAGGGAGGGAGACTGTGGCTGATCCCCTCACCCTCGCCTGGGTCGAAAGCGAGATCGACCGCCGGCCGCAGCCGCAGCTGCTGCACGAGCCCGCCCCCGCCTCGCTGCGACCGCGTATCCTGTCGGCGGCGGCCGTCGCCGAGCGCCACCGTGCCCTGCCACTCGACGACCTTGCCAAGCTCTATCCGCCCGCCGCCCGGAGCCGCCCATGACCCGCCCAAGGATCTACCTCGCCGGCCCCACCGTGTTCCGCCGCGATGCCGCCGCCGAGGGCGCGCGCCTCAAGGCGCTGTGCGAGCGCCACGGGCTGGAAGGCCTGTTCCCCGGTGACATCCAGCCGCCGACCCGCAGCGGCTTTCCTGCGGCCTTCCGCATCACGAACCAGTGCCTGGACATGTTGCGGCAGTGCCAGGCCGTGGTGGCAGACCTGTCGCCCTGGCGCGGCCCGCATGTCGACGACGGCACGGCTTTCGAACTGGGTTTTGCCCATGCCCTCGGCCTGCCCATGTTCGGCTACTGCTCCGACATGCGCCCGCTGGTCGAGCGCATCCCCGCCTTGGTCGACCAGGGTGGCAGGCGCTGGGACGAGAGCGGCCAACTGGTCGAGGATATCGGCCTGCCCTTCAACGCCATGATCTCGGGCACGCTCGCCATGTGCCATGGGACCGCCGCGGCGGCGATCCAGCATGCAGCCGACGACCTGGCCGGCCGAACCCCGTGAACGCCCACCTCCGCCCCGCTGCGTTCCGCGCCGCCCCTTCCCCCTCTCCCCGCGCGCGGGGAGAGGGTCGGGGTGAGGGGCCGAGTGAAGCGCCCACACTCCCCGTCTGGGTCCGCGACGTTCGCCGCGACGACGCTATGCCCCGGGGCCCGATCTCCGGCATGATCTGGACCGCGCCGGCCGGCGGCGCGCGCTATGCGGTGATCCACAACGCGCCCTCGGCCCATGCGGTGCTCGTGCCGCTGGACGGCCGCCCCATCGCCTCCACCACGCTCCACGACCTCGCCCGCCGCCGCGGCCACTGGCGCGACCCCGAGCCCGGCGACGTCGTGCAGCTCGCGCTGCTCAGCCTGTTCCGGTGACCGCCATGGATGCCGCGCCCGCCCTACCCCCGTCGCTGGCCGACGCCATCGGCCGGCTGTTTGCCGGACGCGCGCTGGCGCCGCACGGCGATGTCGCGGCCTTCCTCGCCATCTCGCCCCGCACGCTGACGCGCCTCGGCGACGACGGCCGCCTGTTCTACAGGCTTCGCGGAATCTCGCGGCGGGCCTACGCTCGCGAGGATATCGAGGCCTATCTGAGGGGATCGCCATGTCCGTCTACCGGCCGCGACGCAGCGACGGCTCATACCGCTCGGAGTTTTGGCTCTACGATTTCCTCCTCACCCTCCCGTCGGGCGAACGTCGTCGTTTTCACGGCAGCACGGGCCAGCGCAAAGAGGCAGCCGCCCGGAAGGTCGAGGACCACCTCCGGGAACTCGCCAAGACCGGCCGGCTGAATGTCCTCCTGACCCTCAACGACGCCGCCTGGCGCTACCAGCGCGAGGTCGCCGACCACCAGCCCAGCGGCGTCGACACCGCCAAGTCGCTGGAGCACCTGTGCCGGCTGGCCGGGCCGGAACTGCCGCTGGTCGCGCTGGATGCCGAGCGGATCGCCGACGCCGCGCGCCGCCGCGCCGGGGAGTTCGTCGAGCACCGCCGCAGGAAGGGCCCGCCAGCCCGCACCAGGCTCGTCTCGGCCGCCTCGGTCAACCGCCAGATCGTGGAGATGGCGCGCCGGCTGCTGCGCAGGGCGCGGCGGGTCTGGGGCGTCCCGGTCAACATCGACCTGCCCTGGTCCGACCTCCGGCTGCCGGAGGCCAACGAGCGGGTGCGGGTGATCTCCAGCGCCGAGGACCGCATCCTCGCCGCCCAGACGCGCGAGGACTACGCGCCGATCATGCGGGTCTATCGCATCACCGGCGCGCGCAAGGCGGCGCTGTGCGGGCTCCGCAAGGATGCCGTGGACTGGGATCGCGACGGCTTCACCATCGTGCTCAAGCGCAAGCGCGGCGAGCTGCCGCGGCCGCACTTCATCCCGTTCTCCGACGAGCTGCGGGCCATCTTCCGCGCCGAGATGCGCGCGAGCCCGACGCCGTTCGTCTTCACCTACCAGGTCCAGCGCGGACCGAAGAAGGGCATGCGGCGACCCATCACCTATAACGGGCTGCGCGGCGCCTGGGACCGCGCCCGCAAGGGCATCGCGGATCTGCGGTTCCACGACCAGCGGCACGATGCGGCAACCGACGTGCTGCGCAAGACCGGCAACCTGATGGTGGCCGGCCGGCTGCTGGGCCACGCCGACCTGTCGTCGACCCAGCGCTATGCGCATGTGCTGGACGACGACCTCCGGGCCGCGGTGGCCAGCCGCTCCCGAACTATTCCCGAAGCGCTTAAAGCGGCACCTGAGGAGGAAGCTAAAAAGGCTTGATGATCAACAGCTTGCTCGGAATGCCGGATTCTGCCCTGCTGCTCCCAAAGCAGATGCGCTACCAGGCTGCGCTACGCCCCGACGCGTTGATTTTCGAGGACCAGATGCCATGGAACAGAGGCCCGGGCAAGGGCGGAAGATGGCCCCACCCCGCCTCGCGCGAAACGCCGGGCGAAGCGGGGCTGCCGCGCATCACCGCAGCCAGATCAACAGCGCGACGCCGGCCACGAACACCGCCGTCTCGGCCGCCAGCACCAGCAGGTCGCCGCGGCGGATGTCGGTGTAGTAGGCGGCGTCCCCGCCCTGCGCCTCGTGCTGGCGGGCGAGCGTCGCGGTGTAGACCGTGCGGATGCCGGTCAGAACGATGACGCCGAAGGTCAGGACGAAGATCTTGTCGATGAGCACCAGATAACCGACCTCCGGCAGCGACCCGGCGAAGGCCTGCTGCAGCACCACCGCGGCGAGCAGCGCCGTGGCCGGCAACGTAACCCGGGCCTCCAGGCGCGGATGGAGCAGCAGCGCGCCCCAATGCGCCACCACCACGATCAGGATCGGCAGCAGCATCTTCCAGATGAAGTATTTCGCCGGCCGCTCGATCCCGACCGCTATTTTCAGCATGGCGTATTCCGACGTGCTGGTGACGTCGCCGAAATCGGAGCCCCAGTCGTGGACCAGTTCCTCGCCGGCGAGGCCGAGGATGCGCCAGTTGCCGATGGTCAGAAGGTCGCCCAGCCGCGAGGCCCCGGCGTCGAACCGGTAGACCAGCCGCCCGGCATTGAGTTCCTGGTCCTCGATCAGCAGCGTCAGCTCATGGGCATCGAGCGGAAACGCGGTCAGGTCGAAGCGCTGGTGAAAATAGCCCTCGACGCGCAGCACCTGGTATTTGCCGCCGTCGGGCTGCACCTTCGGCTCGGGATAGGTGTAGATGCGGCTGTGGCGGCCCTTGTCGACCGCGTTGATGATCTCGAACGACCGCGACGGGTCATGGTCGCCGCGCCAGCGGAACCAGATATAGGCGTCCATCCGGTAGGTGGCATTGCCCACGTCGAGGCCGAAGATGGTGATCGGCACGATGCCGACCGTCACCTCCATGGCGCCCGGGGGCGCCTGCCCCGCGGGCCTGAGCTCCGCGGCGGCCCCGCTCGGCCACGCCACGACCAACGCCAGTGCCAGCAACGCCGCGACCGGCCACGAAAGCCCGGCCGCGCGCCGCGCCGCGGTCACGGGATGATCGCGTGGCGCACGCGGTCGCCCGGCGCAATCCCGAGCCGCGCGGCGGTGCCGGCCGGCACTTCCAGCACGTAGCGCACCGGCCCGGCCGAGGACACGGTGCGTTCCGAGAGAGGCGTCGTGTCCCGGCCGATATTGG
>JAEWEX010000126.1 GCA_023389135.1 Pseudomonadota bacterium
CTCCGGGTCGATCCCGGCATGGGCGCGACGCCCGCCGCGGGCGCCATCGCCGCCGAAGCCGAAGCCGAAGGTCTCGAAGATGGTATCGGCCCCGGGGCCGGCCGACCGGGCTCCGCCCCCGCGCGGATGGCCCTCGAAGCCACGGAATTTCGGCTTGCCCTCGGCATCGATCTCGCCGCGGTCGAACGCTCCGCGCTTTTCCGCGTCGGTGAGCAGGTCGTAAGCCGCCGTCAGCTCGGAAAACCGCTCCTGCGCCTTCGGATCGTCGGGATTGCGATCCGGGTGCAGCGCCTTCGCGCGCTTTCGGTAAGCCTTCTTGATGTCGGCGGGGCTGGCCGTTCGGCCGACCCCGAGGATGTCATAGGGATCGCGCATGGATAGCCGTCGGTCGGGTCGTCAGGCGGGAAGCCTGCGCCCCTTCATGTGGGACGCTGTTGCGGAAACGCAACAGCCGCCGTTCAGGACGGGTTGCCCTGTGGCGCGGGTCCGGATTCGGCAACGTCCCACTGGCCACCATCGCCCTTGCAGGCGCGGCCGACGCTGTTGGCCTCACGACCCCCCTCGACGCGCACGGCGATGAAGCTGCGACAGGAGCGGCCGTCCGCGACCTGCTCCTCGCCGAGCGGGCGGAAGTTGCCGCGAACGCCGCTGGACGGGTTGGCCCACGGCACGGGCGGGCCCTCCGCGGAGCCCGTCAATGCAAGGCCGAGCGCGCCGCGGGCATAGAGCCAGTCGGATTCGCTCAGGCCGACGGAATTGGACGGCGCCATGCTGGCAAGCGCGGGGCTCGCGCTCGAACCCGAGGAGAACGCCACAGGGGCGGCAACCGAGCCGGAGGAAGCGGTGGCGGGCTGGCCTTCCACGGCGGCCGGCGCCGGCGCCTGCTGAACGGTGCTGGTGGTCTTGGGCTCGTCCTCGCCGAACAGGCCGCCCATCTTGTAGCTGACGCTGCAGCCGCCGAGCGCTCCGGCAATCCCGACCACGACGACCGCCCGCGCCACTGCGCGCGCGCCGCGGAAGTCTATATAAGGAGCCAGGGACCGAACCACCGACAACACCCGGACCGAGTTCACACCATGCACGTTTCCGACCCTACCATCGATCCGCACCGGTTAAAGAGCGGTGACTTTACGCAAGCCGACGATCCCTTCGCGCTGTTCGACGCCTGGATGGCCGAGGCCTCCGCGAGCGAACTCAACGATCCGCACGCGATGACCCTGGCGACCGTCGATGCGGATGGCATGCCGGATGCGCGCATCGTGCTCCTGAAGGGGGTCGATGCGCAAGGCTTTGTCTTCTACACCAACGTGGAAAGCGCCAAGGGCCGCGAACTCGCCGTGAATCCCCGTGCGGCGCTGGTGTTCCACTGGAAGTCGCTGCAGCGGCAGGTGCGGGTGCGCGGGAGCGTGTCGCAGGTGAGCGAGGCGGATGCCGACGCCTATTACGAGAGCCGTCCGCGCCAGAGCAGAATCGGCGCCTGGGCCTCCGCCCAGTCGCGGCCGCTTGCCGACCGCGCCACGTTCGAGCGCGCGGTGAAGGAGCAAACCGAGCGGTTCGGCTCCGGGCCGATCCCGCGGCCCGCGCACTGGACCGGCTATCGCGTGACGCCGGCCTCGATCGAATTCTGGCACGACCGGCCGTTCAGGCTGCACGACCGCATCGTCTTCCGTCGCGACAGTCCCGGCGCCGCCTGGACCCGCACCCGGCTCTATCCCTGAGGCCACATGAACGCCCCCCGCAAGACGCTGCTGCTCACCGGCGCGAGCCGCGGCATCGGGCACGCCACGGTCAAGCGGTTCTCCGCGGCCGGCTGGCGGGTCATCACCTGCTCGCGCCAGCCCTTTCCTGAGGAGTGTCCCTGGGACATGGGCCCCGAGGACCATATCCAGGTGGATCTGGCCGATGCCGGCAACACGCTCGAGGCGGTTTCCGAGATCCGGTCACGGCTGGAGGGCGGCTTGCTGCACGCCCTGGTGAGCAATGCGGGCATCTCGCCCAAGGGCGACAACGGAGCGCGGCTGGGCACGCTCGACACGCCGCTGGACCAGTGGCTGAAGGTGTTCCACGTCAACCTGTTCGGACCGATGCTGCTGGCGCGCGGGCTGGTGGAGGAACTGACGGCCGCAAAAGGCTCGGTGGTGAACGTCACCTCCATCGCCGGGAGCCGCGTTCACCCCTTCGCCGGGGCGGCCTATGGCACGTCCAAGGCCGCGCTGTTCGCCATGACACGCGAGATGGCGCATGATTTCGGCCCGCTGGGCGTTCGGGTCAACGCCATCGCGCCAGGCGAGATCGACACCTCGATCCTGTCGCCGGGCACCGACAAGATCGTCGAGCAGATCCCCATGCGCCGGCTGGGAACGCCCGACGAGGTGGCCAAGACGATCTACTTCCTGTGCACCGAGCAATCGTCATACCTGAACGGGGCCGAGATCCACATCAATGGCGGCCAGCACGTGTGATCCGGCGGCGGCCGGCACGTGTCATCTCGGACGGCGAAGCCGATCCGGGATCCAGGAACGCAGCCTGTCAGGCACGTGTCCATGTTCCCGGCGGCTCCTGCCGGGATGACGGGAGGGCGGCGGCCGCGCCGAAATCCTTGAGTCCGCTGAATCGCCTAGAGCCACTTCTTCCACTTGAAGAACAGCAGCGGCACGATGGCCGAGACCAGCATCAGGCCCAGCGCCAGCGGGTAGCCGAAGCGCCATTCCAGCTCCGGCATGTGGACGAAGTTCATGCCGTAGACCGACGCCACCATGGTCGGCGGCAGCAGCACGACCGCCACCACGGAGAACAGCTTGATGATGTCGTTCTGCTCGATGGTCACCATGCCCACCAGCGCATCCAGCAGGAACGTCACCTTGTTGACGAGGAAGCCGGCATAGTCGTTGATGGACGCTATGTCGCGCTGCATGGCCTTGAGCGAGGCGCGCAGCTCCTTGCCGATCCTGTGCCCCTCGACGTCGGCGGACATGAACAGCACGAGCCGGGAGATCGTCGTCAGGCTTTCCCGGGTCTTGGAGAGTAGGTCGCCCTTGCGCCCCAGCGTCCTGAGGGCCGCCTCGTAGCTGCGGTTGCGCGACAGCCGCTGGGCGCCGCGGTTGAACACGCCGGCGCCGACCGTGTCGATCTCGGCGCCGACGCGCTCAAGTATGTCCGCGGTGCGGTCGATGATCGCCTCCAGCAGACC
>JAEWEX010000050.1 GCA_023389135.1 Pseudomonadota bacterium
GTTCCAGACCGCGGGCGTGATCCGCAAGCAGATCGGCGGCGAGATGCGAGAGCACCGCTTCGTGCGCGCCGACCGCTTCCCCTCCCGCGACGCCGCCGCCGACATGGCGCTGCGCAAGGCGCGCCAGATCATCGACGAGCAGGGCGACCGGCTCTTCGGCTGAACGCCGGCGCGGGGCGGGGCCGGGTTCCCGACGCAACATGGTCAAGGCGCCGGCATCGGCCGGCACATGGTCCCGCGGGCAGGGCGCCGGCGTGTGCGCGCCCTCACCGCCCGGCCGGCATCTCCACCACCAGCCCCACGATGCGGCGCACCGCGGGCAGCACCATCAGCAGGGTCGGGAATGAGACCATCCAGGACAGCACCCAGGCTCGCGCCCAGGTCTGCAGCAGGTCGGGCGCGAGGCCGACGCCGTTGACGGTGGAGATGCCCGAGATGATGAACGTCATGATGCCTGAGAGCACGAAGGGCAGGACGACGTGGACATATTTCGGCGGCAGCTTGCGGCGCCGCCCCGGGACGGGTTCGGTCATGCGAGGTCCGGACTGGATGGCGGCGCGGGCGGCCCGCGCGGGACGGCCGGGACATTATCGAGCGGCCGGCCAGGCGGCAACGCACGCCGACGCATGGCCGGCGCGCCCGGAACGCACGGCGCGTGGTCAGCGAAGGCGAGATTGTGTTATTTCGTTCGCCCGCTAGCTTGGGGCCATGGGGGCCACTGCCATCGACAGCGATAGACTGGACACTCTGATCGTCGAGGCCAAGGCGTCCGGCGGGTCGGAACTGGCGAACTACCCAGCTGTTCATCCTCGGCCTGTGCGAGGCGCTGGGGCTGGAGCGCCCCGCCATGGCGCAGGAGCACAACGACCGCAACGACTACGTTTTCGAGCGCCGGGTGGACTTCAAGCACCCGGACGGCTCCCGCTCCGCCGGCCGCATTGACTGCTACCGGCGCGGCCGCTTCATCCTGGAGGCCAAGCAGTCCGCCAAGCGGCAGGGCGCCAGGGTCAGCCCCGACCAGCTCGTCCTGATCCCCGAGGATGCGGGGCAGCGCAAGCAGGGACAGGCGAAGCGGGGCACGCGCGGCTGGGATCAGGTCATGCTCGCCGCCCGCAGGCAGGCCGAGGACTATGCCCGCGCCCTGCCCGTCGAGCACGGCTACCCGCCATTCCTGCTGGTGGTCGATGTCGGCCACGTCATCGAGGTCTATGCCGACTTCTCCGGCCAGGGGAAGAACTACGCCCACTTCCCCGACCGGCAGTCCTACCGGATCGGCATGGACGACCTGCATGACGCCAGGGTGCAGGCGCGGCTGCGCGCCATCTGGAACGATCCGCAGTCGCTCGACCCCACGCGCATCTCCGCCGAGGTCACGCGCGACATCGCCGAGCGGCTGGCGCGGATCGCCAGGCGCCTCGAAGGCCGGCACGACGCCAAGGACGTGGCCGAGTTCCTGATGCGCTGCCTGTTCACGATGTTCGCCGAGGACGTGAAGCTCATCCCCGAGAAGGGGTTTCACAAGCTGCTCGGGCAGATGAAGGACACGCCCGAACATTTCGTGGCCGCGCTGGAGAGCCTGTGGAGCGTCATGGATGCGGGCGGCTATGCGCCGCACCTGAACGCCACCCTGAAGAAGTTCAACGGCTCCCTGTTCAAGACGCGCGCCGCCCTGCCGCTCGACCGCGAGGACATCCACGAACTGTGGATCGCAGCCGGCAAGGACTGGTCCGATGTCGAGCCGGCGATCTTCGGCACCCTGCTGGAGCGGGCGCTGGACGCCCGCGAACGCGCGAAGCTCGGCGCGCACTACACGCCGCGCGCCTATGTGGAGCGGCTGGTGGTGCCGACCGTCATCGAGCCGCTGCGCGCCGACTGGGAGCTCGTCCAGGGACAGGTCAAGGAGCTGCGCGACCGCGGCGACCATGCCGGCGCGCTCGCGGCCGTGAAGGCCTACCATCACCGGCTGTGCACCACGCGGGTGCTGGACCCGGCCTGCGGCACCGGCAACTTCCTCTATGTAAGCCTCGAGCTGATGAAGCGCCTCGAGGGCGAGGTGCTGGAGGCGCTGGACGACCTGGGCGAGGACCAGGCCCGGCTTGCCATGGAGGGCGAGACGGTCAGCCCCCGCCAGTTCTACGGGCTGGAGCTGAACCCGCGCGCCGTGCCCATCGCCGACCTCGTGCTGTGGATCGGCTATCTGAAATGGCAGATCAAGACCGCGGGCCCCGGCTCCATCACCGAGCCGGTCCTGCACGCCTACGGCACCATCAGGCAGCAGGACGCGGTGATCGCGTATGACCGGCAGGAGCTGTTGCGCGACGCGTCCGGCCGCCCGCTGTCGCGATGGGACGGCGTCACGAAGAAGCTCCACCCGGTCACCGGCGAGGAGGTGCCGGACCCCGACGCGCAGGTGCCGCTGTATTCCTATGTGAACCCCAGGCCCGCGCCGTGGCCCGAGGTCGAGTTCATCGTGGGAAACCCGCCATTTATCGGAAACAAGCGGATGATCTCTCGACTTGGTGAAGGATATGCCAAAGCCCTTCGCAGCGCCTGGAGCGACGTGCCAGAGTCAGTCGATTTCGTTATGTACTGGTGGCATCGAGCAGCCGACGCAGTCAAAGGCGGAAAGTCTAGGTCCGCGGGGCTGGTGACAACCAACAGCATTACTCAAACGTACAATAGGCGCGTCGTCGCAAGGGCTCTAAGCGGGAGCCCAAAGACATCGATAACCTTTTCCGTACCAGACCACATCTGGAGCGATGATTCTGATGCAGCCGCGGTACGCGTTGCAATGAGCGTGGTCA
>JAEWEX010000210.1 GCA_023389135.1 Pseudomonadota bacterium
GACCTTGTCGGCGCCGAGGCCGGCCTTGGCCAGCGCGGCGTTGATGACGAAGTCGTGGACGCTGGCCAGCGAATGGACGCCGACGCGCTTGCCGGCAAGGTCGGCGATGTCCTTGATGTCGGACTCCGGCTTCACCACGAGGCCGTGGGCAGCGTTCTTCTCAGAATCTCCGAACACCACGGAAGGGCCGCCGACCAGCTTGATCGGCGCCCCGCCGGTGATCGCCTGGATCGCGCCCAGCGTGTCGCCGACGCCGAAGGTGACCTCGCCCGACAGCACGCTCGGGATGGTGAGCGCGATGACGGTCGCCTCCTTGGTGGTGACCTTCAGCTTCTCCTCGTCGAAGTAACCCTCGTCCAGCGCGACGTTGGGCAGAAGGTGAGACGGTGTGGCGGCGACGGAGACGATGATCTCGGTCTGGGCCGCCGCCGGCGCGGCGGCGAACAGCGCGCCGAACGCCAGCGCCAAAGCGGGAACGGCGCCAGCGCCGAACCTGTCCATGAATGCCATTGCTTCCTCCTGTTGTCCTTGTCTGCGTTCAGCGTGCGGGTCCGGTTGATCCGGGTTCACCCCGCCGCAAGGTTCAGTCCGCTCCTGCCGGGTGGCCGGAGATCGGGGGCGGCGTCATCGCCGGAAAGCCCCCGCACCCGCGCGAGCACCCGGTTGCGCAGCGCCGCGAAACGCGGGTCGGCACGTGTCGCCATCTGGTCGCGCTCGGCGCCGAAGGGCACCTCGACGGTCTCGGCGACGCTGGCCGGGGAGCCCGAGAGCGCCAGCACCCGGTCGGCCAGGTAGACCGCCTCGTCGATGTCGTGGGTGACGAGCACGACCGAGACCCCGGTGCGGGCCCGGATGGCGAGCGTCAGGTCTTCCAGGTCGAACCGCGTCTGGGCGTCGACGGAGGCGAAGGGCTCGTCCATGAGCAGCAGCCGCGGCCCGCCGACGATGGCGCGCGCGATGGCGACGCGCTGCTGCATGCCGCCGGAAAGCTGCCACGGATAGAGCCGCTCGGAACCTGCAAGTCCGACCGACGCCAGCGCCTCGGCGGCGGCCGCGTTGCGTTGAGCGCGAGCGGCCTTCTGCGCCCGCAGGGGCAGCGCCACATTCTCCAGCACGCGCATCCAGGGCAGTAGCGAGCGGCTGTAGTCCTGCAGTACCACCGACAGGCCCTGCGGCGGCTCGGCCACTGGCCGTCCCTCGAACACGACCTGGCCGGCGCTGGGCGCCGCCAGTCCGGCAAGGCAGCGCAGCAGCGTGCTCTTGCCGACCCCGGACGGGCCCACGAGGCAGACGAATTCGGAGCGCGCCACGTGGAATGCGATGTCGCGGATGATCTGGCGCTCGCCATAGGACTTGCCGAGGCCGGATACCGCCAGCACGGGTGCGGCGAACTTGGTGGACATGGTCAGCGGTCCCTCGCGTGAAACACGCCCTGGCGGACGAAATACCAGCGCAGCACCACCCGCTCCGCGGCGGTGAACGCGACCGACAGCCCGTAGCCCATGATGCCGACCACGATGGCGCCGGCATAGGAGACCGGAATGGCGAAGGAGCGCTGCGCGTTCATCAGGTAGCGGCCCAGGCCCTCGGTGGACGAGAACATCTCCATGGTGACCATGACGATGACGGCCAGCGCCAGGCTGGTGTGGATGCCGGCCATGATCGCCGGCGCGGCGGCCGGAAGCGACACCCGCCAGAACCGGTCCCAGGCGGACAGCCGGCACATGCGCGCGACCTGCCAGTAGGTCGGCTCGATGCCGGAGACGCCGGCGATGGTGTTGAGCAGGATCGGCCACAGCGCCGACAGCGAGACCAGCGCGATTTCGCTGCGCTGGCCGGGGCCCAGCAGCACGACGGCAACCGGTATCAGCGCGACGGCCGGGACCGAGCGGAACGCGTCGATCAGCGGCCGCGTCACATCCAGCGCGAAGCGGTTCAGCGCGATCAGATAGCCGCCGATGACGCCGACGACGGTCGCGATGGCCATGCCGGCCAGCACGACGCCCAGGCTCGGCAGGACGTGGCCGACGAAGTGCGGACCGTGGACGAAGTCGCGCGGGATGATGGCGAGCACGCGCGACAATGGCGGAAAATAGGGTGACGCGCTCTGGGCCGATGCGGCGTACCAGATCACGACGAACAGTACGGGGGCCCACAGCGCGACCAGCGCGTTGACTGCGCCCCGCCGCAGCGCCCAGGAGGCCGGCGGCTCGGCGTTGCCCCGCCCGGCTGCGAGCGGCGTGGGGGCGGTCGAACTCATCGCCACGCAACCTGCTCCTTTCTCGCCCGGACACCCATCCCCAACCTACCTGATGTTCAGCAGCGCGCCGCCGTCCACGGGCAGCGCGGCGCCGGTGATGAATGCGGCCTCGTCGGAGGCCAGGAACAGGGCGGCGCTGGCGATGTCCTCCGCCCGTCCCAGCCGGCCCCGCAACGGCACGCCGACGGCGATCTCGTCCGCGATCGCGCCGCGGTCGCGGCCCCACGCGCGCGCCCTCGTGTCCACCATCATGGGCGTGTCGATGGCGCCGGGAAGGATGACGTTCGCGCGGATGCCGTGGGGCGCGTTCTGGATCGCCAGTTGCTGGGTGAACGCGATCAGCGCCGCCTTGGACGCCTTGTAGGCGACCCAGGGATAGGTCTGCCAGGCGGAGATCGAAGAGATGGTCAGGATGACGCCGGAGCCCTGCACCCGCATGTGCCGCACGGCGTGCTTGGCCGCCATGACCGCGCCGCGCAGGTTGATCGCCATCACCCGGTCGAATCCGTCCTCGCCGATCTCGTCGAGCGGCGCATCGCCGGCGACATGGCTGGCGCCCACATTGTAGTGGAGGATGTCGAGGCGGCCCCATGCGGCGACAGCGTCCGACACGGCCGTTTCGAGCTCTCGCTCGATGGTGACGTCCGCGCGCACCGCCCGGGCGGTTCCGCCGGCGGCTTCGATGGCGGCCACCGTCTCGGCGGCGGCCCCGGCGTCGCGGTCGGCGGCCACGACGCGGGCGCCCTCGGC
>JAEWEX010000232.1 GCA_023389135.1 Pseudomonadota bacterium
GCCCGAGGCCTTCGCCGCCGCGGCGGTCCGCGCGCGCGACGGCGCGCTCGCCGGCCGCATCGTCACCTTCGGCGTCGCCCCCGACCGCCCCGCCACCGGCTACGGCTACATCCGTCCGGGCGGGGAGGTCGCCGACGGCGTGCGCGCGGTCGAGGCCTTCGTGGAGAAGCCGGATGCGGCGACCGCCGCGCGCTATCTGGACGAAGGCTATCTGTGGAACTCGGGCAACTTCGTGTTCCGCGCCGACGTGCTGCTGGACGAGTATGCCCGCTTCGACGCCGCCACCGTGGCGGCGGTGCGCGCCGCGGTCGACGGCGCCGGCCTGGACCTCGGCATGCGCCGCCTCGATGCGGCGGCCTTCGCCCGTTCAGCATCCATGTCCATCGACTACGCCGTGATGGAGCGCACATCGCTCGCCGCCGTGGTGCCCGTGGACATGGGTTGGTCCGACATCGGCTCGTGGCAGGCGGTGTGGGAACTGTCCGACAAGGACGCGGACGGCAATGCGGCGCGCGGCGACGCGGTCTTCCTCAATGCCCGCGGCAACTACGTCTCCGCCGAGCGGCTCGTCTGCGTGCTGGGCCTCGACGACATCGCCGTGATCGCGGCCGGCGACGCCACGCTGGTTTTCGACCGCCGCGACGACGGCGCGCTGAAGGATCTCGTGGCGCGCCTGAAGGCGGCGGGCCGCAGCGAGGCGGCGGAGCATCTCACGGTGTTCCGTCCCTGGGGCAGCTATCGCGGTCTGGACCGGGGCGACCGGTATCAGGTCAAGCGCATCGTCGTGCAGCCGGGGGGGCGGCTGTCGCTGCAGCGACATGCCCATCGCGCGGAGCACTGGGTGGTGGTCCGCGGGACCGCGAAGGTCACGGTGGGCGAGCGGGTCATGCTGCTGGAGGAGAACCAGTCGACCTACATCCCGCTGGGGGAGGTCCACCGGCTCGAGAACCCTGCCGACGGTCCGCTGGAACTGATCGAGGTCCAGAGCGGGAGCTATCTGGGCGAGGACGACATCGAGCGCCTGGACGACGTCTACAACCGCCGCTGACGGGGCGTGGCTCCGTCGCCACGCCGATCCATCATTCCAGCTCCCGAAAAAATTTGAACCGGCCTGCGCGGGCCTGCGTCCCATGGGCAGACGATCCGCGAACGCAGCATCAGGCGGTCGGGGCGTCGGACACCAGACGGAAACACGCCCAGGAGACATGGACATGAACAGGATCGTCACCCTCACTCTCGCCGCAGCGCTCGCAGCGACCGCCGCCTCCGCAACCTCCACCGTCGCCGCCCCCGTGGTGAAGGCCCCCATCGCCCAGGCCGGGACCGACATCGTCAACGTCGGCCACCGCCACCGCTGGCGCGGCCGCGCCGCGGCGGCCGGCGTCGGCGCCTTTGCCGCCGGCGCGATCATCGGCTCCGCGCTTGCCCAGCCGCGCTACGAGCCGGCCCCGCGCGCCTACTACGCCGACGACTTCCACGCCTACTGCTTCTCCAAGTACAAGAGCTACGACCCCTACACCCGCACCTACATGGGCTATGACGGCTACCGCCGCCCCTGCCGCTGACACGCCTCCCTCCTCGCAAGACCCTCAATGACGGCGCTCCGGGGTTCCAGCCGGGGCGCCGTTTCCCCCGCCGCGCCCTCCGGCGCGTGGAGACGCGCTCCCATGATCCGCATCGCGATTCTTTCAGCCGCCTGCGCCGGGGCGTGCATGGCCAGCTCCGCGGCGTCGGCCAGCTACCAGCCGCCGATCCAGCCGCCGGTGGTGGTGTCGAGGCCCCTCCAGGGCACGTTTCCCCGGTGCGTCGCGCCGCGTCCCAGGCCGGGCTCGGCGACGGTCGCGCGCCCGCGTTGCCGCTGACGCCCGCCTCCGCGGTGACGCCGGGGCCGCCAGCGGCTAAGACGGGCGGTGTCGGCAACCCCGTGGAGACCGCATGCATCCCCTCGACGGCATCAAGGTCCTGGACCTGTCGCGCATCCTCGCCGGCCCGTGGGCGACCCAGACGCTTGCCGATCTCGGCGCCGATGTCTGGAAGGTGGAGGCGCCCGGCGCCGGCGACGACACGCGCTCTTGGCGTCCGCCGGAGCTGGGCGGCGAATCCACCTATTTCATGTGCGCGAACCGCTCAAAGCGCTCCATCGCGGTCGACCTGAAGTCGGCCGAGGGCCAGTCGGTCCTGGTGCGCCTCGCAGAACGCGCCGATGTCGTGATCGAGAATTTCCGCCATGGCGCGCTGGACCGATACGGGCTCGGCTACGACGATCTCGCGGCGGTCAATCCGCGCCTGGTCTACTGCTCGATCTCCGGCTATGGCCGCACCGGGCCGCGCGCCGACGAGGCCGGCTACGACTTCGTCATCCAGGCGGAAAGCGGGCTCATGGCGATCACGGGGGAGCCGGAGGGCGCGCCCATGAAGCTCGGCGTGGCCGTCGCCGACGTCATCACCGGCATGACGGCGACGCAGGCGATCCTGGCCGCCCTGATCGCGCGGGAACGGACGGGCCTCGGCCAGCATCTCGACATCGCGCTGATGGACTGCGCCACCTCGCTGCTCGCCAATGTCGCCTCCGGGCACCTCGCCACCGGCGCGGCGCCGCGCCGGTTCGGCAACGCCCACCCCACCATCGTGCCC
>JAEWEX010000240.1 GCA_023389135.1 Pseudomonadota bacterium
GTCCCGCACCGTCGGCGCGCGCACCGCGTCGAACGGCAGCGGCCGGCTCACCGCCATGGCGGCGAGGCCGACGCGGGCGGTGAGGATGCCGTTGATCACGCCCTCGCCCAGCTTGGCGGAGATGCGCGCCGCGATGCCGTGGCCGACCACCTGGTCGATCATGCTCTCGCCGGCCGCCATGCCGCCGGTGACCGCCAGATGGCCGATGACGTGGCGCAGCAGCGTGAAGAAGCCGAGCGTCGCCGGCCGTGCGCCATAGATGGTGGCGACCTGCCGGATCAGGCTGACGGAGACGCCGGCCACGACCGCGATGTCGATGATGGCCCGCGGCGCCACCGCCGTGACCAGCGACACCCGCTGCGCCGCCCGCGCCACCGCGCGCGCCGCCGCCGCGTCCAGCGGCGCCAGAAGCTCCCGCTCGGCCAGGCGCACCAGGTCGCCGCCGTCGAAGACCTGGTCCGCGTCGCGCGCCACCCGGGCGCGGCCCCGGGCGGTCTCCGGCACCGCGGCGTAGAGCCCGGTGAGCCGGGCGACCACGGCCGCGCCCTTCGCGCGCTCGTCGGTCCTCAGCGCCTCGGCGGCGTCGGCGCGGATGTCGTCGATGCGGGCGAGCCGGCGGATGGCGACGATCTCGCGCACCAGCATGGCGAGGCCGGCAAGCGCCGTGACCGCCGCCACCGCGAGGCCGGCCCAGCCCAGCCAGTCGGCCCGCACCCACAGGCTCTCCACGAGGTTGGCAACCGCCAGCCCGGCGCCCAGCGTGACCAGCGCGCCCAGCCCCGACCAGAAGATGCGCCCGAGCTTCCAGCGCGGCCGCGGCTTCGGCTCCACCGGAGCCGGCGGCGGGGCGGAGGCGTCGTCAAGGAGCACGATCAGCTCGTCCTCCGGCGCGCGCGGCGTCTCGAACACCTCCGCGTCCTCGGCGGAGAAGGTGGCGGGCCGGCGGGGCGTGGTCATGGGCGGATATTCCGAGGTTGACCCGGCCCCTCACCCCGACCCTGTCCCCGTGCACGGGGAGAGGGGGAAGAAGGGCGCGATCCTGCCCCCTCTCCCCGCAAGCGGGGAGAGGGTCGGGGTGAGGGGGAGAGTGCCGAAACAAAGCTCATGCCAGCACGTCCCCCAGCAGGAATTCCAGCGCCCGGTCGAGGCGGATGTGGGGCAGCGCGTAGCCCCACGGGCCGGGCTCCACCAGCGGCTGGCGGAAGGTGACGAAGCGCAGATCGGCGTCCGGGCCCTGGTGGCGGCCGCGGAAGCCGCCGGGCGACAGCGCCATCTCCGGGTCGGCCGGCAGGTCGCCCGGGAACACCGCGATCTCGCGGGCGCCGTCGAAGGTCTCGCCTCCGGCGGACTGCCCGGCCTGGGGCGTGCCGATGATCACCGGCAGCGTGGCGCCGTTGCGGCGCACCGTGCCCTCGCGCGTGGCCCGCACCGAGGCCAGCGCCAGCGCCTCCACCTCCGCTCCGGCCGCCCCTGCCCGCGCCGAGGCACGGGCGACGAGACGGCCCAGAATGGCCTCCAGCCGGTCGTGGCTGGTGTGGTGCAGGTGGTCCGCCTTGGTGGCGGCGAACAGCAGCCGGTCCACCTTGGGCCGGAAGATTTCCGCGATCCACGAGCTGCGGCCATGGCGGAAGGCGGCAAGCACGTCGGCCAGCGCCGCCTCCAGGTCGCGCACCGCATCCGGCCCCGCATCCAGCGCCGACAGCGCGTCGACCAGCACGATCTGGCGGTCGAGCCTCGCGAAATGCTCGCGGAAGAACGGCCGCACCACCTCGCGCACATAGGCGTCGTAGCGCCGCGCCATCATGGCGTGCAGCGAACCCGGCGCCGGGACGGCGTCGACCGCCACGTCCAGCGGCGAGAAGGTCAGCGCCGGAGAGCCTTCCAGGTCACCGGGCATCAGGAAGCGCCCGGGCGGCAGCGCCGACAGCGCATGGCGCGCGTCGCGCGCCGCCCGCAGATAGGCGGTGAAGCGGGACGCCGCCTCGCGCGCCTCGGTCTCGCTCTCGCGGGAAGCGGGGTCGAGCGTCGATGCGTAGCCCAGCCAGTCCGCCGCGACCGCCGCCCGCGCCCCGGTGCGGGCCAGCGCCACGGTCTCCGCCGCCCACACGCCGTAGGACTTGCCCATCAGGCCGAGGTCCAGCAGCCACTCGCCGGGATAGTCGACGATGTCCAGCGTCAGCCGCGAGGCCCCGAACCGCCGCCCCCAGAACCCCTTGCTCTGGAACTCCATGACCAGCCTGAGCTCGGCGATCCGCCTGGTCGACTGCGGCCAGTGCCGCTCCGGCCCGGTGAGCGCCGCCAGATGCGTCTCCACCTCGAAGCGCGGCACGGCGTCGTCGGGCTGCGGGGCCAGCGTCGCGCGCGCGATCCGACCCTCGTCGTGGGCGCGGAACAGCGGCAGCCGCGCGCCGGATGTCAGCGCCTGCACCAGCGAGGTGATGAACACCGTCTTGCCGGCCCGCGACAGGCCGGTGACGCCGAGCCGCAGCGTCGGGTCCACCAGGCCGCCGGCCGCGTCCAGCAGGCTGCGCGCGGCGATGCGCGCCTCATGGGTCGCCCGGTCGAGGATCATTCGTCCTCGACCCCGTCGAGGTCGCGCGGGGTCACGAAGTCGACGAGGCTGGCGGTGCGCGGCGCGAGGTCGGCCCAGCCGTCGCCATAGACCTCCATCACCGCCACGGCCGCCGTCGGGAATTTCCGCGCCATGCGCAGGCGCGCCTCGCCGTCGCCGGCGCCCACGAGCCGTGCCGCCAGCTCCGCCATGCCGGGATTGTGACCGACCATGAGCAGCGTGCCGACGCGGTCGGGCGTCTCCCGCACCACGTCCAGCAGGTCGCTCGCCCGGGCCTCGTAGATGCGGCGCTCGAACACCGGCTCGGGGGCGCCGTCGAGTTCGCGCGCCACCAGCGCCCATGTTTCACGGGTGCGCCGCGCGGTGGAGACCACCGCGCGGTCGGGTGAACCCTCTGATTGTGCGAGCCATTTCCCGATCAGCGGCGCGGCGGCGCGGCCGCGCGCGGCAAGCGGGCGGTCATGGTCGGAGAGCGCGCGGTCGGCCCAGTCGGACTTGGCGTGGCGCAGGAGGATGAGGCGGCGCATCGGATGACCATGTGCGTCTGCGCGGGCGCTGTTGCAAGCCTGCGACTACAAAACTGTTTCATCGTTCCGCGCGGCCGGCATTTACGAATGATTGGAAGTATTCGCCTCAAATTTGCCTTACGGAAGGCTGAGGTGCGCACCCGTCGCAAGTTGCGGCGCATGAAGTCCAAAGAGGTTCCAGCGTGATGTCCAGTGCTGCCGCCGTTCTCGAGAGCCCGCGCCCCGCGGCCCCGGCACGGCCGATCGATCTCGTCCACCTCGCCCGCCGCTCCTCCGGCGACAGGGCGCTGGAGCGCGAGATTCTCGCCATCTTCCGCCGCCAGACGCGGCTGTTCATGTTCCGGCTCGAGGCGACCACCGACCCGGCGGGACGCGCCGAGGTGGCCGTCGCGCTGTCCGGCTCCGCCCGCGGCATCGGCGCCTGGCGCGTGGCCGCCGCCGCCGAGGCGCTGGAAGAGGCCGCGCGCCGGCGCGCCGGTCTCGGCCACGCCATGGAGGAGGTCGCGGAGGCCGTCGCCGAGGCCGGCTCCGAGATCGACCTCCTGCTCGCGGCCTGACGCCGCATTGGCGTCCCGCGCCCGATCGATCTAGAAACGGGGCGGCCTGCCATGCGGGCCGCCCTTTCGTTTGCCTGGGAACGCCCGCCTCATGCCGAAGATCACCTATATCGACGCCGCGGGGGAAAGCCGCACCGTTGACGCCCCGCTGGGCGCGACGGTGATGGAGACCGCCATCCGCAACGACGTGCCGGGCATCGAGGCCGAATGCGGCGGCGCCTGCGCCTGCGCCACCTGCCATGTCTACGTCGCCGACGAGTGGAGCCCGGTGGTCGGGCGCCCCGCGCCCATGGAGGAGGACATGCTGGACTTCGCCTTCGAGGTCAGGCCGACCAGCCGGCTGTCCTGCCAGATCAAGGTCACCGACGCGCTGGACGGCCTCGTCGTCACCACCCCCGAGCGGCAGGGCTGACGCCTTGACCGCGGACACCGGCATTTCGATCGCCCGCGAGCAGGGCCCCTCCAAGGGCCGCTATACCGCGACGCTGGACGGCCACACCGCGGAAATGACCTACTCCCGCGCCGGCGAGAAGCTGGTCATCATCGACCACACCGGGGTGCCGGACGCATTGCGCGGCCGCCATGTGGGCCAGGCCCTCGTCGCGCGCGGCGTCCAGGACGCCCGCGCCGAGGGCCGCAAGATCATGCCGCTGTGCCCGTTCGCGAAGTCCCAGTTCGCGCGGCACCCGGAATGGGCCGACGTGCTGCAGGGCTGACCCGGAGCCCGTAATCCTCCGTCGCCCTCCGGCTCGACCGGAGGGTTCAGCTTCTCGTTTGGCACGAAAGCTGGATGCTCCGGTCGAGCCCACGGCTGTCCGGTTCATGTTTCGAGGCCGTTGAAGGCGAGTTGCCTTGGGTCGTGGATGACGGTTGGCGGGGGATGGCGCAGTGTGTCGATTGGTCTGCGGT
>JAEWEX010000261.1 GCA_023389135.1 Pseudomonadota bacterium
CGCTGGCGCTGATCGCGACGCTGGGCGTCGACCCGGCCAAGGTGCAGGTGGTTCCCGGCGCCCCCGCCTGGTTCCATCCCGGCCGCTCCGGCACGCTGCAGATGGGGCCCCAGCTGGTGCTGGGCCATTTCGGCGAGCTTCACCCCCGCGCGCTCCAGGCGCTGGACGCGGACGGACCGTTGGCGGCCTTCGAGCTGACGCTGGACCGCCTGCCGGCGCCGCGCGCCCGGCCGACCAAGGCAAGGCCGGCCCTGGAGAAGATCGACCTCCAGCCGGTGTCGCGCGACTTCGCCTTCATCGTCGACCGGGGCGTCCGCGCCGGCGATCTCGTTAAGGCGGCCCTCAAGGCGGAGCCGAAGCTGGTGGCGGGCGCGGACGTGTTCGACGTCTATGCCGGCAAGGGCGTGCCGGAGGGCAAGGTCTCCATCGCCGTCGCCGTGACCCTGCAGCCGCGCGAGCGGACGCTGACCGACGCCGAGATCGACGCCGTGGCCGACAGGATCGTCGCCCAGGTGGGCAAGGCGACCGGGGCGACGCTCAGGGGCTGAGCCGGCCGGGACGACGCGGCAGTGCGTGCTTCGAGACGGGCCTTCGGCCCTTCTCAGCAACATGAGGGAGGGTGGCGGGCCGCTTGACCTTGGGAAAAGCAGCCATCAACCGGACCTCATGCTGAGGAGGGCGCGGCACGCGCCCGTCTCGAAGCACGCACGTCGGACCGGCCGCTCAGCGCTGCGCCGCCGCCTGCCGCAAGTCCTCGACCAGGTCGTCGGGATGCTCCAGCCCGGCGGAGAAGCGCAGCAGCCCCTCGGTGATGCCGGCGGCCTCGCGCTCGGCCGCCGGCACGTTCTGGTGCGTGCTGGTCGCGGGATGGGTCACGATGCTCTTGGCGTCGCCGAAATTGTTGGAGATGCGCACGACCCGCAGCGCGTTGGCGAAGCGGAACGCGCTGTCGCGGTCGGCGAACTCGGCCGACACCACCGTCCCGCCATTGGCCATCTGCGCCCTTGCCAGCGCGTGCTGGGGATTGTCCGTCCGGCCCGGATAGATCACCCGCGCGACGCCGGGCAGTTCCGCCAGCGCGTCGGCCAGCGCCGCGGCGGTCGCCGCCTGCCGGGTGACGCGCAGCTCCAGGCTTTCCAGGCTCTTCAGCAGCACCCAGGCGTTGAACGGGCTGAGCGCCCCGCCGGTATGGCGCAGGAACGGCGCCACCATGTCGTCCATGGTCGCCTCGCCGGCCAGCACCACCCCGCCGAGACATCGGCCGTGGCCGTCGATGTGCTTGGTGGCGGAGTAGATCACCACGTCGGCCCCCAGCTGCCAGGGACGCTGCACCACCGGGCTCGACAGCGCGTTGTCCACCACCGTCAGCGCGCCGGCCGCCCGGGCGATGGCGGCGATGGCGGGCAGGTCGGCCAGTTCCAGCGTCGGGTTGGCGGGCGTCTCGAGGAACAGGAGCCGCGTCCCCGGCGTCGCCGCCGCACGCCAGGCATCGGTGTCCCACACATCGACGAAGGCGACCTCGACGCCGAATTTCGGCAGCAGCTCGCGCACGATCCAGCGGCACGAGCCGAACAGCTGCCGCGACGACACGATCCGGTCGCCGGTCTTCAGGATCGACAGCAGCGCGCCGCTGACGGCGGCCATGCCGGTGGCGGTGGCGAGCGCCGCGGGCGCGCCTTCCAGCGCCGCGATCCGCGCCTCGAACATGGCGACCGTCGGGTTACCCGTCCGTGAGTACATGAAGCCCGGATCGTCGCCGGCGAAGCGGGCGGCGGCGGTCTCCATGTCCGCATAGGTGAAGCTGGAGGTCAGGAACATTGCCTCCGCCAGCTCGCCGAACTGGGAGCGCTCGACGCCGCCATGGACGGCGAGCGTCGCGGCCCGGGCGGATGCGGGCAGGTGCTGCGGGTTGAGCGGGGGCTTCGACATGGGGCGCGGTCTCCGACGGACGCGCCGAGCGCGGGCATTCGTCTTCCGCGTTCGGCCCTTTAGCGAGTTGTTTTTCGTGGCTGCAAGCCGGCCGGCCAAATCACCACGTGCGAAGCGTCTCCTTTAGAAAGGCCCGCGCTTGGCGTCAATGGCCGGATCGGCTAGGTAGCGGCTGCGCCCGCCGGCGCGGCCGGAGCCGGACGCAGGCGGGATGGCCGCATCGGGGAGACGGACTTGGATCAGGCGCAAGGGGACGGCATCCTGCCCGGACAGGCCATCGCGCGGCTGTTCGAGGCCGGGGCGATCGCGGCCGATGCGCCGCTCGCGCCGCGGCAGATCCAGCCGGCGAGCCTCGACCTGCGCCTCGGCGCCACCGCCTACCGCATGCGCGCCAGCTTCCTTCCGGGGCCCGGCCGCACCGTTCTGGAGCGGCTGGACGAGCTGAAGCTCCACGCCTTCGATCTCGCGGACGGCGCGGTGCTGGAGACCGGCTGCGTCTACCTGATCCCGCTGCAGGAGCGCGTGGCGCTGCCGCCGGGGCTGGCGGCGCTCGCCAACCCGAAGAGCTCCACCGGACGGCTCGACGTCTTCACCCGCGTCATCGCCGATGGCGGGCGCGCCTTCGACATCATGCCCGACGGCTATGCCGGGCCGCTCTGGGCGGAGGTCAGCCCGCGCACCTTCCCGGTGCTGGTGCGCACCGGGTCGCGGCTGTCGCAGCTGCGCCTGCGGCGCGGCCGCGCGACGCTGGACGCCGACGAGCTGGCGGCGCTCCAGTCCGGGCAGCGCATCGTCGACACCGACCGACCCGATCTCCGCGACGGCATCTCCGTCACCGTGGACCTGAAGGGCTTTTCCGGCGACGGCCTCGTCGGCCACCGCGCCAAGCGCCACACCGGCGTCATCGATGTCGACAGGGTCGACGGCTATGACGTGGACGATTTCTGGGAGCCGGTGCGCCTCAAGGACCGCCGCCTGATCCTCGATCCCGGCGAGTTCTACATCCTCGCCTCCAACGAGGCCGTCCACGTGCCGCCGGGCTATGCCGCCGAGATGGTGCCGTTCGATCCGCTGGTGGGCGAGTTCCGGGTCCACTATGCCGGCTTCTTCGATCCGGGCTTCGGCCATGCCGGGGCCGGCGGCCACGGCTCGCGCGCGGTGCTCGAGGTCCGCAGCCACGAGGTGCCGTTCATCCTGGAGCACGGCCAGACCGTGGGGCGGCTGGTCTACGAGCGGCTGTCGGAGGCGTCGGACACGCTCTACGGCGCGGGCCTCGGCTC
>JAEWEX010000354.1 GCA_023389135.1 Pseudomonadota bacterium
AACCTGCCCCCGCTGCGTCTGGACATTCCGCGCGAGCGCTACATCGTCGATGCCGGCGAGGCGGACTACGAGATGATCGAGGAGGTGTTCGACGCGCCGCCGGTCGAGGCCGTCGAGCGTCCCTACACGCTGGATGAGGTGCGGCAGAATTACCGCGTCCGCCAGAAGGTGCGCAGCATCGATCTCGACACCATCACCTTCGCGTTCGGCAGCTGGGAGGTTCCCGAGAGCCAGATCGACCAGCTCGACGAGATCGCCCGCGGTCTCAAGGAGGCGGTCGACGCCGATCCGAACCTGATCGTGATGGTCGAGGGCCACACCGACGCGGTCGGTTCCGATCTCGACAACCTGGCGCTGTCGGACCGTCGCGCCGAGGAAGTCGCGGTGATCCTCACCGAGTACTACGACATCCCGCCGGAAAACCTGGTTACCCAGGGCTATGGCGAGGAATTCCTCAAGATCGACACCGAGTCGGCCGAGGAGCAGAATCGTCGCGTGACGCTGCGCAACATCACCCCGCTGATGTCGCAGGCGCGGTAAGCCAAACCGTCGCATTGCCACAGGCGACGCGCCCGGCCCTCATGGGCCGGGCGTTTTTTTGTTTTCCATCGGGAAGCCGGCGTTGACCCCATTCTCCCGCCTGTTCATCGCGCTGGCCGGCCTGGCCGGGGCCTGCGGCGTCGCGGCGGCCGCCTATGCCAGCCACGCCGGCGGTGCGCTGATGGACACCGCATCGACCTTCCTGATGCTGCACGCGCCGGCCTTCCTGGCGCTCGGCCTCGCGGGCGAGGCGCCCGGCCGCGGGCTGCGCTGGTCGGGCCTCGCGCTGGCCGCGGGCCTCATTCTGTTCTGCGGCGACCTCGCCATCCGCGAACTGGCCGGCGCCAGGCTCATGCCCATGGCGGCGCCGGCCGGCGGCTCGCTGCTGATCCTCGGCTGGGCGGGCGTCGCGGTCAGCGGCCTGCTGCGACGCTGAGCCGCCTTACCCCCGGAACGTCGATGGCAGCCACAGCGCGATGCCGGGGAACACCGCCAGCAGCACGATGAGCAGCATCATCGCCGCGACGAACGGCAGCGAGCCGACGATCACGTCGTCCAGCCCCCCGCGCTCGCGCAGCGACTGCACCACATACAGGTTGAGGCCGACCGGAGGCGTGATCAGCGCCGCCTCGATGAGGATCACGATGACGATCCCGACCCAGACCGGATCGAAGCCCAGAGCCACCATGACGGGCGTCACGATGGGTATCGTGGTGATCATCATGGACAGCGTCTCCATGAAGCAGCCGAGCACCAGATAGAACACCACGATGGCCAGCAGCATCTGGTAGGGCGACAGCCCCAGCTCCGAGATGAAGCCCGTGAGCGCCGCGGTCAGCCCGATGGCCGAGATCACAAAGTTCAGGAAGTAGGCCGCGATGATGATCAGCATGATCATCGCGGTGGTGCGCATCGTGTTCTCGAACGCCTCCATCAGCATCCGCCAGTTCAGCCGGCCGAACGCGGCGGCGAGGCCCAGCGCGGCGATGACTCCCAGAGATGCGGCTTCCGTCGGCGTGGCGATGCCGGCATAGATCGAGCCCACCACCACCAGGAAAATGCCGAGCGGCGGCAGCAGGTGGACGAGGCTCGCGATCCGCTCGGCCCAGGTGGTGGTGTCACGCGGGCCGCCCCAGTCCGGCCGCCACAGGCAGGCCGCCACCACGATGGCCATGAAGATCAGCGCCAGCGCCAGCCCGGGGATCACGCCCGCAAGATAAAGCCGCGGGATCGACGTGTCGGTCAGCACCGCGAACACGATGATGTTGATGGAGGGCGGGATCAGGATGCCGAGCGTGCCTCCAGCGGCCAGCGTTCCCAGAAACAGGCGCTCGTTGTAGCCGTGCCGCCGGATCTGCGGCAGCGCCACCGTGCCAACCGTTGCGGCCGTCGCCACCGACGAGCCGGAGGTGGCGGCGAACACCGCGCAGGTGCCGATGTTGGAGTGCATCAGCCCGCCGGGCAGCCACGACAGCCATTTCACCATGGCTCCGTACATGCGCTCGGCGACGCCCGAGCGCAGCAGGATCTCGCCCAGCAGCACGAACATGGGGATCGCGACCAGCAGGAAGTCGCGGCCCGAAGACCACGCGATCTCGCCCATGGCGGGGCTGAGCGGCATGGCGCTGTAAAGCCGCTCCAGCACCAACCCCAGAACCCCGAGGGCGGCGGCCACCGGCACCGACAGCGCCAGCAAGACGAGCAGGATCAGAAGGGTTGTGGCGATCATCGCGCGGCTCCCCCTGCGGCCGGCACCGCGCCATGGGTGTGGGACGCCTCGCCCGCCGCCTCCTCCTCGATGGAGCGGGCGCCCGCGAGCCGAGCCACCGTCGCGACGTCGCCGCGGAGCAGACCTGCCGCAACCCTGAGTGTCAGCGGCACGGCGGCGAACAGGAACAGCGCGAACCCCGCGAGCCACAGCAACTGCGGCAGCCATTGCGGCGTGCCGAGCGGGGTGGCGG
>JAEWEX010000424.1 GCA_023389135.1 Pseudomonadota bacterium
CCGCGGCCTCCGGGCGGCAGGCGCGGGCGTGGCGGCGCACGGCGCTTCCGCTGGTGCCGACCGCGCTGTTCACCGCCCTGTTCGCCGATGTCGGCGTGGTGGCGGCGTCGCCGTTTCTGGACGGCGCCGACCTCGCGGTGTTCGCGGTGTGCCTGAAATCGGCGCTGATCGCGGGCTTCGTCGTCCAGATGCTGCACCAGGTGGCGCAGCCGGACGTGGCGCAGGCGCTCGCCCGCCGCGACGGCGCGGGGGCGCGCGCGCATCTCGCCTTCACCAACCGGCTGGCGTTCGGCTGCACGATGGCGGCGGTGGCCGGCGCGCTGGTGCTGGGGCCGCGCTATCTGGACCTGTTCGGCCCGCACTATCGCGAGGGCGCGACGCTGCTGGCGATCCTGGTGGCGGCGCAGGCGGCGCGGGCCTGGTTCGGGCCCGGCGTCCTGATGCTGGCGCTGGCGGGCGGCGCCCGGACGAGCACGGCGCTGACGCTGGCGGCAGCGCTGGTGCTGGTCGCCGGCAACGCCCTGCTGGCGCCGGCCTTCGGGCTGGTTGGCGCGGGCGTCGCCACCGCCGCCGCGGTGACCGTGTGGGCGGCGGGGGCGGCGCTGGCGGCCGCGCGCTTCACGGGCGTCGCGCCGCATGGGCTCGACCTGTGGCGAATGGAGCCGACCGCCGCGCTGGCGTCCGGAGAGGGGGCTTCCCGATGACCGACATCGCTTCGACGACCGCCGGCCTGATGCAGGAGCGGCTGCGCGACCTGCCGCGCCAGTTGCGCGAGGCGCGCCTGGCGATCGGGCTGTGTCTTGCCGCCGCATCCGCCATCCTCGGCGGCTGCCTCACCCTGCATGTCGCGCGGGACGTTCCGTTCCGGGCGCTGATGCAGGATCCCACCGCCTATCTGGGCGGGCAGGCCTATGTGGGCGTCGTCTCGCAGCTCGGCATCATGATCTGGGTGGCGGCGGCGGCCACATGCCTGTTCGGCGCCTTCATCGCTCACCGCGCCGGGCGGTCCGGGGCGCGCTTCCTGCTGGCGTCCGGCGCGCTCAGCGGCTTCCTCGGCGCCGACGACCTGCTGCAGCTGCACGAGGACATCCTGCCGCTGGCGGGCGTGCCGCAGACGGCGGTCCTGGCCTGCTACGCCGCCCTGGGGCTCGCCTATCTCGCCGCGTTCCGCCGCGACATCCTCGCGCTCAACCCGGTGCTGCTGGCGCTGTCCTGCGGCTTCCTGGGGCTGTCGCTGGCCATCGATCTCGTCTTCGCGCATGGCGACGTCCAGACCTTCGCGGAGGACGGCGCGAAGCTGGTCGGCATCCTGTTCTGGGGCGCGTTCTTCGTCGTTTCCGCCGCAACGATCTGCGATCCGCAGGGTCGCGGCAACGGCTCGTTATGGAAAGCGTGATAGCGCAGGACATCCCAACCGCGCCGGGAGGCCGCACCGCGACCATGTCCGAGATCCAGATCAGCCCCGCCGGTGCGCACGACATCGCGTTCGAGACCTTCGGCGATCCCGCCGCCCTCGCGCATCTGTGGCGCGCCTTCGAGACCGATGCGGCGGGCCATGTGTTCCAGACCTACGACTACGTCGCGGCATGGGTGCGCCACGTTGCGGCGGCGCGGGGGATCGAGCCGCGCATCGTGGTCGCGCGAGCTGGCTCGGGGCGGCTGCTCGCCATCCTGCCGCTGGGCGTCGGCCGCCGCATGGGCGTCCGGGTGCTGTCATGGCTCGGCGGCGACCAGTCGGACTATCATTGCGGCCTGTTCGACCGCGCCTTCCTTGCGGGGCTGCATGACGACCCGGCCGCGGCGGAGGCGTTCCGCCGCGCGGCCGTCGCGGCCGCATCCGCCGGCGCGGACGTGGTGCGCTTCACCCGCCAGCCGGCCGCCATCGACGGGCTCAGCAATCCGTTCGCGGGGCCGGGCGCGCTGGACCACGCCAGCCAGGCTCACGAGACCCGGCTCGAGGGCAGCTTCGAGGCCTATTACACGGCCAAGCGCGGCAAGTCCTCGCGACGGATCGACAAGCGCAAGCTGGACAAGCTGACCTCGCTCGGCCCGCTCAGGCTGGTGGACGCCACCGATCCCGGCGAGATCCGCCGCATCATGGCGGCGCTGGTCGCCATGAAGCGCGACAGCCTCGCCGCGCGCGGCATCTCGGACATCTTCGGTGAGCCGGGCGTGCGGGACTTCTACGAGGCCATCGCGCAGACCGCGGCGGCCGGCGGCCCGGCCCATGTGGCGGCGCTCTATTGCGGCGACGACATCGCCGCCTGCAGCTGGGGCCTGGTCCACGGACGACGCTACTACTACGTGCTGCACACCTATGCGGGCGGCGAGATCGGCCGGTGCTCGCCCGGCAAGCACCTGATGTACCACCTGATGCAATGGGCGATCGCGCGCGGCGTCGACGCCTTCGACTTCACCGTGGGCGACGAGCCCTACAAGGCCGAGTGGTGCGAGGTGTCGCAGCCGCTGCGCGACACGGTGGCCTCGCTGAGCGCGCGCGGCTCGGGGCTGGCCATGGCGCTGCATGCCGGCGCCACCGCCAAGCGCGTCATCAAGACCACCCCTATCCTGTGGCGGGGCGCCGAGGCGCTGCGCCGGCGGCTGGGGCCGGTCGCCGCCGGCTGAGGCGGCTCAGCCGACGCGGCCCGC
>JAEWEX010000070.1 GCA_023389135.1 Pseudomonadota bacterium
GTCCGACGACGTGGCGGGCCGCACCAAGGTCTACGAGGCCATCGTCCGCGGCGACGACACCTTCGAGGCCGGCATCCCCGAGAGCTTCAACGTGCTGGTCAAGGAAATGCGCTCGCTCGGCCTCAACGTCGAACTGACGGCGGAGAAGCGCGCCAATGACGAGCTGCCGCCGGCCGACGCGGCCGAGTAGGCGAACGATACTCCCGGGCGGGCGCCCATGAGGCGCGCCCGCCTCCGTATTGCGGGACATCAGACCGTACGGGCCGTGAGCGGAGCGGCCCCGACCCGGTCAAGGAGACGGTAATGAACCAGGAATTGATGAACGTCTTCAATCCGACGACGCCGGCGCCGACTTTTGACCAGATCAAGATCTCGATCGCCAGCCCGGAGAAGATCCTGTCGTGGTCCTACGGCGAGATCAAGAAGCCGGAGACGATCAACTACCGGACGTTCAAGCCCGAGCGTGACGGCTTGTTCTGCGCGCGCATCTTCGGTCCGATCAAGGACTACGAGTGCCTGTGCGGCAAGTACAAGCGGATGAAGTACAAGGGCGTCATCTGCGAGAAGTGCGGCGTCGAGGTGACGCTTTCGCGCGTGCGCCGCGAGCGCATGGGCCACATCGAGCTGGCCGCCCCTGTCGCGCATATCTGGTTCCTGAAGTCGCTGCCGAGCCGGATCGGCATGCTGCTCGACATGACGCTGCGCGAGCTGGAGCAGATCCTCTATTTCGAGAAGTACGTGGTCATCGAGCCGGGCCTGACCCCCCTCAAGGAGCGCCAGACGCTCTCGGAGGAGGAGTACATCCACGCCCAGGACGAATATGGCGACGACAGCTTCACCGCCATGATCGGCGCCGAGGCGATCCGCGAGATCCTCAAGGCCATGGACCTGGAGAAGATCGCGGCCGACCTGCGCTCGGACATCTCCGAGACCGAGAGCGACATCAAGAAGAAGAAGTTCGCCAAGCGGCTCAAGCTGATCGAGGCGTTCGTCGCCTCCGGCAACAAGCCGGAATGGATGATCCTGACCGTGGTGCCGGTTATTCCGCCGGACCTGCGCCCGCTGGTGCCGCTGGACGGCGGCCGGTTCGCGACGTCGGACCTGAACGACCTCTACCGCCGCGTCATCAACCGCAACAACCGCCTCAAGCGGCTGATCGAGCTGCGCGCGCCGGACATCATCATCCGCAACGAGAAGCGGATGCTGCAGGAGGCGGTGGACGCGCTGTTCGACAACGGCCGCCGCGGCCGCGTCATCACGGGCGTCAACAAGCGCCCGCTGAAGTCGCTCGCGGACATGCTCAAGGGCAAGCAGGGCCGCTTCCGCCAGAACCTGCTCGGCAAGCGCGTCGACTATTCCGGCCGCTCGGTCATCGTGGTCGGCCCCGAGCTGAAGCTGCACCAGTGCGGCCTGCCCAAGAAGATGGCGCTGGAGCTGTTCAAGCCGTTCATCTATTCGCGGCTTGACGCCAAGGGCCTGTCCTCGACCGTCAAGCAGGCCAAGAAGCTTGTCGAGAAGGAGAAGCCGGAGGTCTGGGACATCCTCGACGAGGTGATCCGCGAGCACCCGGTGCTGCTGAACCGCGCCCCGACCCTGCACCGCCTCGGCATCCAGGCGTTCGAGCCGGTGCTGATCGAGGGCAAGGCGATCCAGCTCCACCCGCTGGTCTGCGCCGCCTTCAACGCCGATTTCGACGGCGACCAGATGGCGGTCCACGTGCCGCTGTCGCTGGAGGCGCAGCTGGAGGCGCGCGTGCTCATGATGAGCACGAACAACATCCTGCACCCCGCCAACGGCCAGCCGATCATCGTGCCGTCGCAGGACATCGTGCTCGGCCTCTACTACCTGTCGCTGATGCGCGACGGGGAGCCGGGCCAGGGCATGATGTTCGCCAATATGGGCGAGCTGGAGCACGCGCTGCACACCAAGTCGGTGACGCTGCACGCCAAGATCAAGGGCCGCTACCTCAACACCATGGAGGACGGCACCAAGGTCGCCAAGGTCTACGAGACCACGCCGGGCCGCATGCTGCTCGGCGAGCTTTTGCCCAAGAACCACAAGATCCCCTTCGACGTGTGCAACAAGCTCATGACGAAGAAGGAGATCTCCAACATGATCGACACGGTCTACCGCCACTGCGGGCAGAAGGAGACCGTGATCTTCTGCGACCGGATCATGCAGCTCGGGTTCCACAACGCGTTCAAGGCCGGCATCTCGTTCGGCAAGGACGACATGGTCATTCCCGAGACCAAGCACGACATCGTCGAGACCACCCGTGCGCTCGCCAAGGAATACGAGCAGCAGTACCAGGACGGCCTGATCACGCAGGGCGAGAAGTACAACAAGGTCGTCGACGCCTGGGCGAAGTGCACCGACAAGATCGCCGACGAGATGATGATGCGCATCTCGGCGGTGAAGAAGGACGACACCGGTCGCGACCTGCCCATCAACTCGATCTACATGATGGCCCATTCGGGCGCCCGCGGCTCGCCGGCGCAGATGAAGCAGCTCGCCGGAATGCGCGGCCTGATGGCCAAGCCCTCGGGCGAGATCATCGAGAGCCCGATCATCTCCAACTTCAAGGAAGGCCTGTCGGTCCTCGAGTACTTCAACTCCACCCACGGCGCCCGCAAGGGCCTCGCGGACACGGCGCTTAAGACCGCCAATTCGGGCTATCTGACGCGGCGTCTGGTCGACGTGGCGCAGGACAGCATCGTCACGGAGCGGGACTGCAACTCCACCTCCGGCATCCGCATGCGCGCCATCGTGGATGCGGGCCAGATCGTTGCCTCGCTGGGCAGCCGCATCCTCGGCCGCTCGCCGGCCGAGGCGGTCGTCCATCCCGTGTCCGGCGAGACCATCGTCCCGCTCGGCCACCTGATCGACGAGCGCGACGTGGAGGCGATCAACGCCGCCGGCATTCAGGAGGTGAAGATCCGCTCGGCGCTGACCTGCGAGACCAAGATCGGCATCTGCGGCACCTGCTACGGGCGCGACCTTGCCCGCGGCACCCCGGTCAACATCGGCGAGGCCGTGGGCGTCATCGCCGCGCAGTCCATCGGCGAGCCGGGCACGCAGCTGACCATGCGCACGTTCCACATCGGCGGCACGGCGCAGATCGCCGACCAGTCCTTCGTGGAATCCAGCTTCGAGGGCGTCATCAAGATCAAGAACCGCAACATCGGGCGCAATTCCGACGGCGAGATGATCGTCATGAGCCGCAACGTCTCCATCGTGGTCGCCGACCCCGACAGCGGCGTCGAGCGGGCAAGCCACCGTGTGCCGTTCGGCGCGCGGCTGAAGGTGGACGAGGCCGACAAGATCAAGCGCGGCCAGCGCATCGCCGAATGGGATCCCTACACCCGCCCGGTGCTGACGGAGGTCGACGGCGTGGTCGCCTTCGAGGATCTGGTCGAGGGCGCGTCGGTGAGCGAGGCGACCGACGAGTCGACCGGCATCACCAAGCGCGTCGTCATCGACTGGCGCACCTCCGCGCGCAACGCCGATCTCAAGCCGGCGATCGTGGTGCTCGGCAAGGACGGCAAGGTCGCCAAGCTGTCCAAGGGCGGCGACGCGCGCTACTACCTGCCGGTGGACGCCGTGATCTCGGTCAGCCCCGACGGCAAGGTGAAGGGCGGCGACGTGCTCGCCCGCGTGCCGCTGGAGAGCGCCAAGACGCGCGACATCACCGGCGGTCTGCCGCGGGTGGCGGAGCTGTTCGAGGCGCGCAAGCCCAAGGACGCCGCCGTCATCGCGGAGATCTCGGGCACGGTGCAGTTCGGCCGCGACTACAAGAACAAGCGGCGGATCTCCATCATCCCGGCCCACGACAGCATGGAGCCGGTGGAGTACCTGATCCCGAAGGGCAAGCACATCCATCTCCAGGACGGCGACATCGTGGAGCAGGGCGACTTCATCGTCGACGGCAATCCGGCCCCGCACGACATCCTGGCGATCAAGGGCGTCGAGGAACTCGCCGCCTACCTGGTCAACGAGATCCAGGAGGTCTACCGGCTGCAGGGCGTGCTCATCAACGACAAGCACATCGAGGTGATCGTCCGGCAGATGCTGCAGAAGGTGGAGCTGGACGACGCCGGCGATACCGATCTCATCACCGGCGAGCAGATCGACCGCGCCGAGCTGGACGAGATCAACACCCGCATGGAGGCGGAGGGCAAGAAGCCGGCCGCCGGCCATCCGGTGCTGCTCGGCATCACCAAGGCCAGCCTGCAGACCCGCTCGTTCATCTCGGCGGCCTCCTTCCAGGAGACCACGCGCGTGCTGACCGAGGCGGCCGTCAACGGCAAGTCGGACATGCTGGAGGGGCTCAAGGAGAACGTCATCGTCGGCCGGCTGATCCCGGCGGGCACCGGCGCCCTGATGACCCAGCTCAAGGAGGTCGCGCTGCATCGCGACGACCTCATCGTGGAGCAGCGCCGTTCCGAGGCCCCGGCCCCGGCCGACGCCGCCCTGCTGGAGAGCCCGGCCGATCCGGCCGAGTGATCCTCCGGATCGACTGCATCGCGAGCGGGCCGCCTTAGGGCGGCCCGTTTTCGTTTCCGGGGGGCGACGATCAGCACGCTTGGCCGATAATCTCTTATTTGCTATATTCCGGTTCGGATGACGTGGACCGTCGAAACGTTCGGTTTGGTTGATCGAGAGATCGAGGCGCTGCCGCCCGCGCTTCAGGCCCGTCTCATCCGCCTCATGGAGATGGTGGAGCGCATCGGGCTCGACCAGCTCGGACAGCCGCATGTCCGGCACGTCGAAGGCAAGCTTTGGGAGTTGCGGGCAAAGGCCTCTGAGGGGATCGCACGCGGCCTCTATGTGACCCTGACCGGGCGGAGAGTTGTCGTGCTCCACGTGTTCGTAAAGAAATCCCAGAAGACGCCTCGAACCGCCCTCCAGGTCGCGCGCGAGCGGATGAAGCAGGTGCAGGAATGACCAGGATCGCTGACCTCAAGAGCCGCCTGATGGACAATCCGGCCTTTCGCGAGGAATACGAGAAGGCTGACGCCGAATTCACCGTCATCGAGGCTCTCGTGGCGGCAAGGACGCGGGCAAAGCTGTCGCAGGCCGATGTCGCCCGACGGATCGGCACGACCCAGTCCGCAATCGCGCGCCTCGAAGGGGGAGGGGTGTCTCCGTCGATCTCGACGCTGCGGCGCTATGCAGAAGCAACCGGCACAAGGCTCGAGATCAGTCTGGTGACACCGTAGCGCCCTGAAATGCGTCGCCCGCCTGCAGCTCCCGGCTTAACTCGGGGTTGACGCGGGGCGACTCTCGGCGTAGGACACGCGAGCTTTCGCGGCAGGCGGTAAGCCTCGTCCATTGGCGCAGCCATTGCGCCGAGACATCGGGCTTAGACGCTGCCGCACCAAAAGCCGGGTAAGACCTGAACGCACGACCGAGGCGCCTTGCGGCGTCGCGGTCCTCTGCATCTTGAGGCGCCAGACCGCCAATGCGGCGGGATGGCGCGGATTTGCGTTGGCTGGCGAGGTCGTCGGCCATGACGGAGCGAGAAAGCCAACGATGCCGACGATCAGCCAACTGGTCCGCAAGCCGAGGCAGGCCCCGCGCTACCGGAACAAGGTTCCGGCGCTGGAGGCATGCCCGCAGAAGCGCGGCGTGTGCACGCGCGTCTACACGACGACCCCGAAGAAGCCGAACTCGGCGCTGCGCAAGGTCGCCAAGATCCGGCTGACCAACGGCTTCGAGGTCATCGGCTACATCCCGGGCGAGGGCCACAACCTTCAGGAGCACTCGGTCGTCATGATCCGCGGCGGCCGCGTCAAGGACCTTCCCGGCGTCCGCTATCACATCATCCGCGGCGTGCTCGACACGCAGGGCGTCAAGGACCGCAAGCAGCGCCGTTCGAAGT
>JAEWEX010000141.1 GCA_023389135.1 Pseudomonadota bacterium
GCCCAAAGCAGCATGGTCGACCAGCAAGACATCGATCCGACGGTCGTGGTTCCCGGCGTGTCGGGGATCGCGCCGGTCGCCCCCAAGCCCGCCAAGCGCAAGCGGCCGCACGATCCGACCCGCTACATCAATCGCGAGCTGTCCTGGCTCCAGTTCAACCGACGCGTGCTGGAGGAATCGGCGAACCCCAACCACCCCTTGCTGGAGCGGGTCCGCTTCCTGTCGATCTCGGCCAACAACCTCGACGAGTTCTTCATGGTGCGGGTGGCGGGGCTCAAGGGTCAGGTGCGCTCGGGCGTCACCACCCGCAGCCCCGACGGCCTGACGCCCGCCGACCAACTCGACCGCATCGCGGCCGCCGTCTCGGTCCTAGCGGAGGACCAGCAGGCGCGCTGGCGCGCGCTGCGCGCCGACCTGACGGCGGAGAACATCGTGCTGGTCGACGGCAGCCTGCTCGGCAAGGCCGACAGGGCGTGGCTGGAGGCGTATTTTCTCGACCACATCTTCCCGGTGCTGACGCCGCTCGCCATCGACCCGGCGCACCCGTTCCCCTTCATCCCCAATCTCGGCTTCTCGCTGGCGCTCCACCTCGACCGCAGGAACGACGGCCGCACGCTCAACGCGCTGGTGCGCATCCCCCACAAGATCGAGCGCTTCATCCGGCTGCCGGAGGAGACGCCCGGGGCGACGCGCTTCATCCTGCTGGAGCACGCCATCGGGCTGTTCATCAGCCGGCTGTTCCCGGGCTACTCGGTCAAGGGGCAGGGCGCGTTCCGCGTCATCCGCGACAGCGACCTGGAGGTCGAGGAGGAGGCCGAGGATCTGGTGCGGCTGTTCGAGTCCGCCCTCAAGCAGCGCCGCCGCGGCTCCGCCATCCGGCTGGAGATGGAGGCGACCATGCCCGAGGAGCTGCGCGCCTTCGTCGCCGCCTCGCTGGCGGTGAAGGGCGACGAGATCTTCATCGTCGACGGCGTGCTGGCGCTGGCGGAACTGTCGCAGGTGGTGTCGCTGGACCGTCCGGAGCTGAAGTTCACGCCCTACAATCCGCGCTTCCCCGAGCGGGTGCGCGAGCATGGCGGCGACTGCTTCGCGGCGATCCGCGAGAAGGACATCGTGGTCCACCACCCCTACGAATCCTTCGACGTCGTGGTGCAGTTCCTGCAGCAGGCGGCCCGCGACCCCAATGTGGTGGCCATCAAGCAGACGCTCTACCGGACATCCGCCGACAGCCCCATCGTCAAGGCGCTGGCGGAGGCCGCGGAGGCGGGCAAGTCGGTGACGGCGCTGGTCGAGCTCAAGGCGCGGTTCGACGAGGAGGCCAACATCCGCTGGGCGCGCGACCTGGAGCGGGCGGGCGTGCAGGTGGTGTTCGGCTTCATCGAGCTGAAGACCCACGCCAAGCTGTCGCTGGCGGTCAGGCGTGAGGCGGGGACGCTGGTGTCCTACTGCCATGTGGGCACCGGCAACTACCATCCGTTCACGGCGCGGATCTACACCGACCTGTCGTTCTTCACCGCCGACCCGGTGATCGCGCGCGACGTGGCGCGGCTGTTCAACTTCATCACCGGCTACGCCCAGCCCGCCGAGCTGGAGCAGATGGCGGCCTCGCCCTACACGCTGCGCAAGCGCATCCTCGACCACATCGAGGCCGAGATCGGCCATGCCAGGGCCGGCCGGCCGGCGGCCGTCTGGGGCAAGCTCAACAGCCTGGTCGATCCGGTCATCATCGACGCGCTCTACGACGCCAGCCGCGCCGGCGTGCAGGTGGATTTCGTCGTCCGCGGCATCTGCTGCCTGAGGCCCGGCGTCGCAGGACTTTCGGAGAACATCCGGGTCAAGTCCATCGTCGGGCGCTTCCTGGAACACAGCCGGATCTACGCCTTCGGCAACGGCCACGGCCTGCCTCACGGCAAGGCCGCGCTCTACATTTCCTCGGCCGACCTCATGCCCAGGAACCTGGACCGGCGGGTGGAGGCGCTGCTGCCGATCAACAACCCGACGGTGCACGCCCAGATCCTCGACCAGATCATGGTCGCCAACCTCAAGGACAACCAGCAGAGCTGGACCGTCTTGCCCGACGGGACCTCGCACCGCATAGTGCCGGCCGACGGCGAGGAGGCGTTCAACGCCCATCGCTATTTCATGACCAATCCGAGTCTTTCCGGCCGTGGAAAATCCCTCCAGGACAACCGACCGCGCAAGCTCGCCGAGCCAGGCTGAGGGCGAGTGCGCGCCGGGCCGGCTGCCGCACGGCGCGCCGGTCGCGGTCATCGACATCGGCTCCAACTCGGTGCGCCTCGTCGTCTATGAGGGGCTGCACCGCTCGCCGACGCCGACCTTCAACGAGAAGGTGCTGTGCGGGCTCGGCCGCGAGGTCGCGACCACCGGCCGGCTGGCCGACGACGCGGTCGACAAGGCGCTGACGGCGCTGACCCGGTTCCGGGCGCTGTGCGACGTGATGGAGGTCGGCGAGGTCCACGTGCTGGCCACCGCCGCCGCCCGCGACGCGCAGAACGGCGAGGCCTTCGTCTCCGCCGCCGCGGAGATCTGCCGCAGCCATGTGGAGGTCCTGTCGGGCAAGCGCGAGGCGCGGCTGTCGGCCTATGGCGTCATCTCGGGGTTCCACGAGCCGGACGGCCTGGTCGGCGACCTGGGCGGCGGCAGCCTGGAGCTGACGGAGGTCAGGAAGCACAAGATAGGCAGCGGCGTCACCCTGCCGCTGGGCGGCCTGACGCTGCTGGACGCCTCGCAGCAGTCCATCAAGAAGGCGGAGAAGATGGTCCGCGACGCGCTGGACGGCGTCAAGCTGATGGCCTCCGGCAAGGGCCGCGCCTTCTATGCGGTGGGCGGCACCTGGCGGGCGCTGACGCGGCTGCACATGACCCAGAAGGGCTATCCGCTCAGGGTCATGCACGCCTACACCATCCCGGCCCGGGAGGCGCTGGAGTTCTGCCGGCTTGTGCACCGCGCCAATCCGGAGACGCTGGCGTCCATCGAGTCCGTGTCCGGCGAGCGCCGTCCGCTGCTGGCCTACGGCGCGCTGGTGCTCGAGCACATCATCAGGCTGGCCAGGCCCGAGC
>JAEWEX010000090.1 GCA_023389135.1 Pseudomonadota bacterium
CACTCCACCATGTAGATCATCGCGCCGTTCCCTCGATAATTCTTTCTTGAACGAATAGTCATTCAAGATTTTTCGGTCAAGCCGGAGCGGCATGGCCGACGGAATCGTCGCCCCGAGCGTCAGCCAAATACCCGCGCACCCCGTCCTTGGCCGCGACGCATTGACATCGTAAAACGAATGACCAATCGTTCAAAAATGCCCCGCCGGCTGCGGCGGGCGGTTTCGGGTGGAGCGTCATGGCTGATGGGTTCGACGCGGCGGCGGATGTCGTCGTGGTGGGCGGTGGCGGGTCCGGGCTCGCAGCCGCCATCGAGGCGGCCGCGGTGGGACGGCGCGTGGTCCTGCTGGAGAAGGCCGCACAGCTCGGCGGCACCACGGCGATGTCCATCGGCTCGATCTCGGCGACCTCGACGCCGCACCAGCTTGCACGCGACATCAAGGACAGCCCGCAGGGACATTTCGAAGACCTGCCCAAATTCGCGAGCCACCTCCAGGCCGACGACAATCCGGAGCTTCGCCGGATCCTGACCGACCGCGTGCCCGACACGTTCCGCTGGCTGATGTCGCTCGGCGTCCAGTTCTTCGGGCCGATGCCGGAGCCGCCCCACACCGCGCCGCGCATGCACAATGTGGTGCCCAACTCGCGCGCCTACATCGCCGCGCTGGAGAAGGAGGCGCGGCGGCTGGGCGTGGAACTGCGGGTTTCCTCGCGCGCGGCCCGCCTCTTGGTGGAGGAGGGCCGGGTCGCCGGCATCGAGGTCGAAGGGCCGGACGGGCGCCGGACCATCCGCGCCGGCGCGGTGGTCCTCGCATCGGGCGACTACAGCGCAAGCGCGGCGCTGAAGCAGCGCTACATTTCCGATGCCGCATCCCGGATCGGGCCGGTCAATCCCGACAGCACCGGCGACGGCCACGCCATGGCGGCCGAGGTCGGGGCGCGGGTGCTGAACGGCCATCTCGCCCATATCGGCCTGCGCTTCGTGGCGCCGCCGCGCCGGCCGCTGGCGCGGGCCCTGCCGGCATGGCCATTGGCGGCGCGGCTGGCGCGGATCGGGCTCGAACGTTTGCCGGGCTGGCTGATCCGGCCGTTCATGATGAAGCTGCTGCTCACGGTCATGGAGCCGTCGCAGCGGCTCTACGATGCCGGCGCCGTGCTGGTCGGTCCCGATGGCGGGCTGGTCGCGGATTCCGGCGACGACAAGGTCGAGCGACTCGGCGCACAGTCCGAGCACCGCGGCTATGTTATGTTCGACGGCGCGATCGCGCGGCAGTTCTCAGAATGGCCCGGTTTCGTCTCCACCGCCCCGGGCGTCGCCTATGCCTACCTGCCCGACTACGAAAAGACCCGCCCGGACATCGTCCGCAAGGCCGCGACGCCGGACGGCCTGGCCGCCGCGGCGGGCATGGATGCGGGCCGGCTGGCCGCCACCATCGCGGCGGTCAATGCGGGGCGCACCGGCTCGAACCATCTGCCGCCACTGTCGCAGGGGCCGTTCTACCTGCTGGGGCCGGTGCAGCTCTTCACCACCTTCACCGATGGCGGGCTCGCGGTCGATGCCTCGCTGCGGGTGCTGGGCGGCGACGACCGCCCGATCCCGGGGCTGTATGCGGCGGGCTCCGCCGGTCAGGGCGGCCTGTTGCTGGAGGGCCATGGCCATCATCTGGGCTGGGCCTTCACCTCGGGCCGCCTCGCCGGCCGCAACGCCGCCTACGAGACGGTTTCCACGCCTGCGCCCGCTTAGGAAGGGGGCGCCGTGAGCGGAAGCGCTGCGACCGGCTTGCCGGCCATCGTGCGGGCGGTGTTGTGGGCGCTCGCCGCGGCGGCGGCGTTCTCCACCATGGGGGCCATGGGCAAGCTCGCCGCCGAGACGCTCCATCCGTTCGAGGTCACGTTCTTCCGCTGTTTCATCGGCCTTGTCCTGGTGATGCCCATGGTGGTCGGCACCGCCGGCGCGTTTCGCACCAGGCGGCTGTCGGTCCACCTGATGCGCGGCACGCTCAGCGTCGTGTCGATGCTGTCGCTGTTCTACGCCATGGCCAACATCCCGCTTGCCATGGCGACGGCGATCCTGTTCACGCGGCCGATCTGGATGCTGGTTCTGGCATGGCTGTTCCTGCGCGAGCGCGTCGGCGCCGACCGCTGGATCGCCGCGGCCGTTGGTTTCTCCGGCGTGATCGTCATGGTGCAGCCCTGGCAGGTGGGCGAGGTTTCCATGGCGTTCGGCTGGGCGCTGGTGGCGGCGATCTCCATCGCCGGGGTCCAGACCTTCATCAAGAACATGTCCGGCAGCGAGACCGGCAGCACCGTCATCTTCTATTTCGCGCTGATCACCTCGGCGGCGACATTCGGTCCCGCGATCGCGGTGTGGCGCACTCCCGGCGTCTGGGAACTGGCGCTGCTGGTCGTCGTGGCGATCGCGGGCAACCTGTCCCAGTATTTCGCGGTGAAGAGCTACCGGCTGGCGGATGCCTCGGCGGTGGCGTCCGTGGACTACGTGCAACTCGTCTTCGCCGGGGCCTACGGCTTTGCGCTGTTCGGCGAGCGGCCGTCCGTCGCGACCGTCGCCGGGGCGCTGATCATCGTGGCCGCATCGCTCTACATCGTGCGGCGGGAAGGATCTGCGCCGGCGTCGGACGGGCCGGGGCCAGCCTCCAGATAGTCCTTCACATAGACCTCGCGGGCGAGCGTCATGGCGACCGCCGCCAGCGGCGTGGCGAGCGCGAGCCCGATCAGTCCGAACAGCACGCCGAACAGCACCTGCATCGCGATGACGAAGGCCGGCGGCAGCGACACACGTTCCTGCTGAAGCAACGGCGTCACCACATAGCTCTCCAGCGTCTGCACCGCGACGTAGACGCCGAGCACCAGCGCGACGGTGGTCGCTCCTTCAGGAATCGCCAGCAGCAGGCCCGGCACCGCCGCGATGACCGGTCCGATGTTGGGGATGAAGGCGAGGATCGCCGCCATCAGTCCCAGGAGCAGCGCCAGCGGAATGCTCAGCGCCCACAGGCCGAGCCAGGTGAGGACGCCGACCACGGCCATGGCGATGAACTGCGCGCCGAGCCAGCTCGACAGGACATCGCCCAGTTCATCCAACACCTCGTCGGCGCGCGGCCGCAGCGGCGGGGCGACGAGGGCGCGGAGCCCTGCGCGGTAGGTGCCCGGATCCACCGCCCCGTAGAGCCCGATGAAGAGGACGATGACGAGATTGCCCAGGGCGCCGAAGGTACCGCCAAGCGCTGCGGTGGCGGCGCTGCCGCCTTCCGCCGAAAGCAACGCCTCCGGCGTGATCCGGTCGAGCAGACGCTGCCCCCAGGGATACTGTTCCAGCCAGTTGCGGACCGTGCCGAGGGCTTCGGGGATCTGCCGGGCGAATTCCGTGGCCTGCTCGGTCACGGCCGGGGCGAAGGCGAGCCCGGCCGCGGCGAAGAATGCGACGAACAGGAACGAGAAGATGCCGATGCCCCAGCCATGGGCGAGGCCGGTGCGACGCGCGATCCAGCCACCGCCGCTGCGCAGGAACACGGCGAACAGGATGCCCGCGAACACATAGAAGAACACGCTCGGCGCGAGCACGAGCAGCCCTGCGACGGCCATGCCGAGCACGGCGAGCGATATGCTGGATCTGGTCATGGTCCCCCGGCCTGCCTGCCGTCACAACGGGCGCGCCCGCCGATCGTTCCCGGCCAGCATGCCCGGCCTCCACGCCCCGCCCGTGACAACGTCAGGCCTCGGCCCCGCGCACGGCCTTCCAGGCTGGCCCGAGGACATAGCCCACCAAAGGAATGATGGCGGCGCCCAGCGCGAGACCGACGAGACCGGCGCCTGCCGCGGACACGATCCACGCTACCGCGGCGGAGGCTCCGGGGACTGCTGCGCCGGCCGCCGCCGAGACGTCGTGGATGATGTGGGCGATGCCCGCTGCGCCATATTCCTCCAGGCCGTGGACGATGATGCCGCCGCCGACCCAGATCATGGCGGCGGTGCCGACGATGCCGAGGATCTTCAGGAAGTAGGGCATGCCGACCACCAGCGCGCGGCCGATCCCCCGCGAAGCGCTGCCCAGCAGGGAGGCCGAGCGGTTGCGCGCAAGCGCCACGCCGGCGTCGTCCGCCTTCACGATCAGCGCCACCGCGCCGTAGACCACCGCGGTGATGCCGATGCCGATGACGCCGAGCACCGCCGCGCGGGTCCAGAAGCTGCCCTCCGGGATGGCGGCGAGGCTGATCGCCATGATCTCGGCCGACAGGATGAAGTCGGTGCGGATCGCGCCGGCGACCTTCTGGTCCTCCAGCGTCGTGGCGTTGATCGCGGCGGCAGGCAGGCTCGCCTCATGCGCGTGCGCCTTGTGGGGGAACAGCGCCTCGTAGACCTTCTCGGTGCCCTCGTAGCAGAGATAGGCCCCGCCCAGCATCAGCAGCGGGGTGATGACCCAGGGGGCGAACACGCTCAGCGCCAGCGCCGCCGGCAGCAGGAACAGGATCTTGTTGCGGAGCGAGCCGGCCGCGATCTTCCACACGATTGGCAGTTCGCGCTCGGCGGCGAAGCCCACCACGTAGCGCGGCGTCACCGCGGCGTCGTCGATGACCACGCCGGCGGCCTTGGCGCCGGCCTTGGCGGCATGG
>JAEWEX010000190.1 GCA_023389135.1 Pseudomonadota bacterium
ACATGGAGCCCCCGCGCGTGGATTATCCCGCGCCGGCGGAGGCCGGCGCGGCGGAGCGCCGGCTCACAGCCCGGCGCGGACCTTGTCGGCGACGTCCGCCGGCACCCAGCCCTTCCAGGCCTCGGGCTTTTCCTTCAGGAACCACCGGGCGGCGTCGGCCGGCTCCGCCTTGTTGTCCTGCATGTAGGCCAGCGCCTGCGAGACGTCGGCGCTGGTGGTCTCGTAGGCCTCCAGGAACGCGGCAACCGTCGGCGCGGCGTCCACGAAGGCCTTGTTGGCGCCGACGATGACGTCGCTGACGGGATAGGCCGTGGCCTTGGCGGGGCGTTCGGTGGCCGTCATGGCGTCCCAGACGGCCTTGTCGAAGCCCGGCTCCTCAAGCGCGGTGAACGCGTACTTGCCGAGCAGCCAGGTCGGGCCCCAGTAGTAGAACAGGATCGGCCGCTCGCGCCGCACCGCGCCCTCAACGGCCGCGGCCAGCGCCTCGCCGGTGCCCGAGCGGAAATTGGTGTAGCTCGCCTCCAGCCCGTAGGCCGCCAGCTTCTTGGTGTTGACCACCTCGCACTGCCAGCCGGCCGGGCAGTTGTAGAACCGGCCCTTGGCCGGCTCCTCGGGGTCGGAGAACAGCTCGGCGAATTTCGGCAGGTCGTCGACGGAGACCAGCCCGCTGGCCGGCGCGCCGTCGCCCTCGACCAGATAGCTCGGCACGTACCAGGCCTCGCGCGCGTCGGGAAAGTTGGTGCCGAGGCTGACGGCGGTGCCGGCCGCCACCGCATCGGTCCAGACCTGGACGGGATTGGCGGTCCAGATTTCCATCACCACGTCGACGTCGCCGCGCGCGAGCCCGGAGACGAGCGGGATCACGGCGCCGGGAATGTCGTCGGTCTTGCAGCCGAACCCTTGCTCCAGGATGAGGCGCGCGACCGCGTTGTGGAACCTCGCGCTGTCATAGTCGAGGCCGGCGAAGACGATGGGCCGGTCGATGTCGCAGCCTTGCGCAATGGCCGTCTGGGGCGCTGCGGCAAGGGCGGCGGCAAGGGCAGCGGCGGCGAGGGCGGTCGTGCGCATCAGGCATTCCCCTGTTGGAGGCGCGCCCCGTGCTGGAGGCGCGCCGGTCAGGCCGCGACTTTAGCCATCGGGCGTCGCGATTTGAACCGTGGAGCGTACGGGCATGTTCCGCCGTCCGATCATCGTCACGCGCGGGGTCACGCGCGGGTGGACAAGCCGGGCCCGCGCGGAAAGGGTGGCGCGGACCGCCGGACACCGGAGAATCACGAGGCAGATGCCGTCCTTCACGCCCCATCAGGATGCGGCGCTCTCCGCCGTCGCCCGCTGGCTGGACGACCGGCCGGGCACCGGTTCGACCCCGCAGGTGTTCCGCCTGTTCGGCTATGCGGGCACCGGCAAGACCACGCTGGCGCGCCACCTCGCCGACGGCGTCGAGGGCAAGGTCGTGTTCGCGGCCTTCACGGGCAAGGCGGCGCTGGTCATGCGCGGCAAGGGTTGCGACGGCGCCGCCACCATCCACTCGACCATCTACAAGGCGCGCGAGACCGACGCCGGCGCGCCCTCCTTCGACCTGTGGGACGACGCGCCCGTCGCATCGGCGAGCCTGATCGTCATCGACGAGTGCTCCATGGTGGACGCCGAACTCGGCCGCGACCTCCTGTCCTTCGGGGTGCCGGTGCTGGTGCTGGGCGACCCGGCGCAGCTTCCCCCGGTACAGGGCGGCGGCTTCTTCACCGGGGCCGAGCCCGACGCGATGCTGACCGAGGTTCACCGCCAGGCCGAGGACGACCCCATCGTCCGGCTCTCCATGGCGGTGCGCGAGGGGCGGGGCCTGCCGCGCGGCGTCTGGGGCGAGACCTCCGTCATCGCGCGCGCCGAGCTGGACCCCCGGCGCGTTCTGGACGCCGAGCAGGTGCTGGTCGGCCGCAACAGGACCCGGCGCGCCTATAACGGCCGCATGCGCGAACGCCGCGGCTTCACCGAGCCGCTGCCCGTGCCCGGCGAGCGGCTGGTCTGTCTCAGGAACAACCGCAAGAAGGGCCTGCTCAATGGCGGCCTGTGGGCCGTGACCGAGCGCAAGGTCTCCAAATCCGCCATCGTCACCATGCGCGTGCGCCCCGACGACGGCGCGGGGGGCAAGGAGACCAAGGTCTCGGTCCGCCCGGAGTGCTTTTCCGGAGCCATAGAGCAGATCGACTGGCTGGAGCGCCGACCCTATGACGAGTTCGACTTCGGCTATGTCCTGACGGTCCACAAGTCTCAGGGCTCGCAATGGGACGACGTGGTCCTGTTCGACGAGAGCTTCGCCTTCGGCGAGGCGCACGGCCGATGGCTCTACACAGGCATCACCCGTGCGGCGAAGAAGCTGACCGTGGTGCAGTAGCCGTCGCGCCCCTCGTCGTGCCCGGGCAAGACGAGGGGCGGCAGGGATGCGCCTGACCCGCATCCGCCTCGTCAGGGCTTGCGGAAGTGGAGGATGCCCCAGGCGAGGTGCCC
>JAEWEX010000198.1 GCA_023389135.1 Pseudomonadota bacterium
CCGCTACACCATCGTGGTGTGGGGCATCGGGCTCGGCTATCTGTTCTGGGGCGAAATCCCCGACATGCTCGCGCTTGCCGGCACCGCGCTGGTGGTCGCCACCGGGGTCTACACCTTCCACCGCGAGACGCTGCTCTCGCGCCGCCGCGCCAGCATGGCGCCGGCGTCCTGCGCACCGCCGAAGGCCCCATGAAGCGACCGAGCCTGGCGATCCTTATCGCCATCACGTGCCTCAACCCCGTGGCGCTCAACATCCTGCAGCCGGCGATCCCGGGGCTGGCGACCGTGTTCGACACGGACTACGGCACCGCGCAGCTCACGCTGACGGTGTACCTGCTCGCCTTCGGCCTGTTCCAGCTCGTGCACGGCCCGCTGTCGGACCGCTACGGCCGCCGCCCGGTGACGCTGGCCGGCTTCGCGATGTTCCTGGTCGGCACCGCCATGTGCATGGTCGCCGACAACATCACGGTGCTGGTGATCGGGCGGCTGATCCAGGCGGCGGGCAGCTGCGCGGGCTTCGTGCTGGCGCGCGCCATGATCCGCGACATGCATGACGAGCACCAGTCGGCCAGCAAGATCGGCTACCTGACCATGGTGATGGTGGTGGCGCCCATGATCTCGCCCGCCATCGGCGGGGCGATCGAGGCGACGCTCGGCTGGCGCGCGATCTTCGTGGCGATGTTCGGCTTCGGCATCTTCGTGTGGGGCTGCGCGGCGCTGTTCCTCTACGAGACCCGGCCGGGCGCCGCGGGGCGCATCAGCATGGTGGCCGGGGCGCGCGTGCTGCTGACGGACCCGCTGTTCCTGGCCCATGCCGCCACCATGTCGTTCACCTCCATGACGTTCTTCGTGTTCCTGTCGGGCGCGCCCTATGTGACGGTGACCATCCTGGGCGAGCCGCCGATCACCTACGGCCTGTATTTCATGTTCTGCTCGCTCGGCTACATCGCCGGCAACTTCATCTCCGGACGCTACGCGCCGGTGATCGGCGCGCGGGGCCTGGTGCGGCGCGGCACGGCGCTGGCTCTGGTCACCGTCCTGCCGCTGGTCATCGCCACCTGGCTCGCGCCCGGGTCGGTGCTGAGCCTGTTCCTGCCGATGTTCCCCATCGCGTTCACGCAGGGGCTGACGCTGCCCGGCGCGACCGCCGGCGCCATCTCGGTGCGGCCGGACCTGGCGGGCACGGCGGCGGGCCTGTCGGGCGCGCTGCAGCTCAGCATCAGCGCCGCCGCCTCGTGGGTCGTCGGCCAGCTCATGGACCAGACCGCCTGGCCCATGGTCGGCGCCATGGTGCTGGCGTGCTGCTGCGCCTTCGTGGCGGCCCGGATCGCCGAGCACATCGCCGGCGGCCGGCCCCCGCTCAACGCGCGGCGCGAGGTCCCCTCCTCCGTCGTTCCAAGGTAGTAGCCGGCCCCGGGCGCCGGGGGGTCGCACATCGTTGCGGCCGGTGCTAAAGCATCTTCCGTCGCTGGTTCGAAGCGCGGGGAAAATCCCCTACAAGCGCGCGGGCCCACGGCAGCCCGACGAGGGTTTCAGAGGGGACCGTCCGTGCAGATCCTGCTTGCTGTCAGCAAGGCGATCGATGCCGTCAACACGGGCATCGGCAAGACCGTGCGCTGGCTCATCCTCGTCGCCGTGCTCGTCAGCGCGGTCAACGCCATCGTGCGCAAGGCGTTCTCCATGAGCTCCAACTCCTGGCTGGAGCTGCAATGGTACCTGTTCGGCGCGGTGTTCATGCTGTGCGCGTCCTACACACTCATCAGGAACGAGCACATCCGCATCGACCTCGTCGCCGGCCGGCTGTCCAAGCGGACCCGCGACTGGATCGACGTGATCGGGCATGCCGTGTTCCTGATCCCGTTCGCGCTGCTGCTGCTGGTCGACAGCTGGCCGTTCTTCATGCGGTCCTGGAACATCAACGAGCAGTCGTCCAACGCCGGCGGCCTGCCGGTTTGGCCCGCCAAGTTCATCATCCTCGCGGGGTTCTTCTTCCTGTTCCTCCAGGGCATCTCCGAGCTGATCAAGCGGATCGCCGTGATCCGCGGCGACATCCCGGACCCCTACGAGACCGAGGTTTCCCCCATCGTGAAGGAAGAGGCGGCGTGACCCGCGCCCGCCGGACCTCCCCGAGCCGCCGCGTCCGGAGCGACCGCGAATGACCGCGTTCCTGATCGAGAACATGGCTCCGATCATGTTCGTGAGCCTGGTGGTGTTCCTGCTGGCGGGGTACCCGGTCGCGTTCTCGCTGTCGGCGGTCGGCCTGTTCTACGCCCTGGTCGGGATCGAGCTCGGCCTGTTCGCGGAGAACTTCCTCCAGGCGCTGCCCGAGCGCGTCTACGGCACCATGAACAACGAGACGCTGCTGGCGATCCCGTTCTTCACGCTGATGGGACTGATCCTCGAGCGAAGCGGCATGGCGGAGGACCTGCTGGACACCATCGGCCAGCTGTTCGGCCCCGTGCGCGGCGGGCTTGCCTATGCGGTGATCTTCGTGGGCGCCCTGCTGGCGGCGACCACCGGCGTGGTGGCGGCGTCGGTCATCTCCATGGGCCTGATCTCGCTGCCGATCATGCTGCGCTACGGCTACGACCAGCGGCTGGCGACCGGCGTGATCACGGCCTCGGGCACGCTCGCCCAGATCATCCCGCCCTCCATCGTGCTGATCGTCATGGCCGACCAGCTCGGCCGCTCCGTCGGCGACATGTACAAGGGCGCGCTCATCCCCGGGCTTCTGCTGACGCTGGTTTACGCCGCGTACGCGTTCGCCGTCTCCATGATCCGGCCGTCAAACACGCCGGCGCTGCCGCCCGAGGCGCGCAAGCTCAAGGAGGATAACGGCTCCGCCGGGCTGATCTCGCTGGCGGTCATCATCGGCGCCATCATCGGCGGGGTGGTGCTGGCGCGCGCGGCGCTCCTCGCCCTCTATCCGGGCATGGCCGAGGGCGACGCAGACATCTATGGCGCGGCCCTGGCCGTGATCGCCGGGTATCTGGTGGCGCTCGGCAACCGCCATTTCAAGCTAGGCCTGCTGTCGCGCATGGCGGAGGCCGTCGTCATCGTCCTGGTGCCGCCGCTGGCGCTCGTCTTCCTCGTGCTGGGCACGATCTTCCTCGGCGTCGCGACGCCCACGGAGGGCGGCGCCATGGGAGCCGCCGGCGCGCTGATCCTGGCCTTCGCCAAGCGCCGCCTGACGCTCGATCTCCTGACGCAGGCGGTGGATTCCACCGCCAAGCTGTCGGCCTTCGTCATCTTCATCCTGATCGGCGCCCGGGTCTTCAGCCTCACCTTCTACGGCGTCAACGGCCATGTGTGGGTCGAGGAGCTTCTGGTGTCGCTGCCGGGCGGCGTCTACGGGTTCCTGTTCTTCGTCAACCTGATGGTGTTCTTCCTCGGCTTCTTCATCGACTTCTTCGAGATTGCGTTCATCGTGATCCCGCTGCTGGTGCCGGCGGCCGAGGCGCTGGAGATCGACCTGATCTGGTTCGGGGTGATCCTCGCCATGAACCTGCAGACCAGCTTCCTGACGCCGCCCTTCGGCTTCGCGCTGTTCTACATCCGCTCGGTGACGCCGACGAAGGCCTACAAGGACAAAGTCACCGGCCGGACCATCGCCGGCGTGCCGACCATGCAGATCTACCGCAGCGCCATCGCGTTCGTGATCCTGCAGCTCATCATGCTGGTGGTGGTGATCGCGGTGCCGGACCTGGTGATGCAC
>JAEWEX010000275.1 GCA_023389135.1 Pseudomonadota bacterium
GCATTCGCGGCCGGTCTACCACGGCGCCTTCGTCGCCGTCTGGGTCGGCGTGCCGGCCCTGATCCTGGTCCTGATCTGGCTGCTGTTCCAGGGTTCGGTGATCGACCGGCTGGTGCTCTCGACCCTGCCTGACGCCATGACCGCCGAGGCCTCGCGCGCCCAGCTCGACCTGTTCCTCACCGAGATCAAGAACGTCGCCTCCGGCCAGATCTTCGCCGAGCCCTCGCCGGAGATCGCGGCGGCGGCGGAGGCCTACACCCGCTGGGTCGACATCGCCCGCTGGGCCATGGTGGTGGTGGCGCTCGCGCTCGCCATCGGGGCCCTGTTCGTCGTCCGGGCACGGCTCGCGCCGCGCTTTCGCGCCCGCCAGGGCTTCGAGCGCACCATTTCGGGACTGATGATCTTCTGCTCCGTGGTGGCGATCCTGACCACGATCGGGATCATCGCCTCGCTGCTGTTCGAGGCCTGGCGCTTCTTCGCGCTGGTGCCGGTCACCGAGTTCCTGTTCGGGCTGCGCTGGGAGCCGCAGATCGCCATGCGGCCCGACCAGGTCGCCGGCGCCGGCGCCTTCGGCATGGTGCCGGTCCTGGTCGGCACGATCCTGATCGCCACCATCGCCATGACGGTTGCGGTGCCCATCGGGCTGTTCTCCGCGATCTACCTGTCGGAGTTCGCCTCCGACACCACCCGCAAGATCGTCAAGCCGATCATGGAGATCCTGTCGGGCATCCCCACCGTGGTCTACGGCTTCTTCGCGGTGCTGGTGGTGGCGCCGGCGCTGCGGACGGCGGGAGCCGCCCTCGGACTGCCGATCTCGCCCAACACCGCGCTCGCCGCCGGCAGCGTCATGGGCATCATGATCCTGCCGTTCATCTCGTCGCTGTCGGACGACGCGCTCAAGGCGGTGCCGCGCTCCATGCGCGACGGCTCGCTGGCCTTGGGCGCGACGCGGGCGGAGACCATCACGAAGGTCCTGCTGCCGGCGGCGCTGCCCGGCATTGCGGGCGGCATCCTGCTGGCGCTCAGCCGCGCCATCGGCGAGACCATGATCGTCGTCATGGCCGCGGGGCTGATCGCCACCCTCACCTTCAACCCGCTGGACAGCGTCACCACGGTCACGGTCCAGATCGTGACGCTGCTGATCGGCGACACCTCGTTCGACAACCCCAAGACGCTGGCGGCCTTCGCCCTGGGGCTGATGCTGTTCATCATCACGCTCGGCCTGAACGTCATCGCGCTCAGGATCGTCCAGAAGTATCGGGAGCAGTATGACTAGCATCTCCCACACCGACGGCGCCGGCAGCTTCGACTGGGCGTCCGACCGCGCGGTTTCCGGCCGCCGCCGCCGCTATGCCGCCGAGCGCCGGCTCAAGGCCTACGGCATCGCCGCCATCGTCGTCGCCATCGGGCTGCTCGGCATCCTGATCGGCTCGCTGGTGTTCTCCGGCTACCGCGCCTTCGTCCAGACCATGGTGACGGTGGACGTGTTCGTCGATCCGGCGCTGGTGCCGGCGGACGACATCGAGCGCGGCAACTGGCGCGCCGTGGTGTCCAACTCGCTGCGCGCCGATTTCCCGGAGGTCGAGGGCCCGCAGCAGCGCGCGCTCGGCCAGGTCCTGACCAACAACGCCCACTTCATCGTCCGCAATGCCGTGCTGCGCGACCCCTCGCTGGTCGGCCGCACCTTCCCGCTCGCGATCCCGGCCGCCGACCCCTTCGACCAGCTCGCCAAGGGGACCATCTCGCGCGACACGCCGGAGGGCCAGCGCCGCGTCACCGACCGGCAGATCGCCTGGTGGGACCGACTGCAGGCGGAGGGCCGCGTCTCCCAGCCGCTCAACTGGGGCCTGCTGTTCAACGCCGACAGCCGCTTTCCCGAGCTTGCCGGCATGGCGGGGGCCATCACCGGCTCGTTCTTCGCGCTGGCGGTGTGCTTCGTGCTGAGCTTCCCCATCGGCATCGCCGCCGCGGTCTATCTGGAGGAGTTCGCGCCCAAGAACCGCTGGACCGACCTGATCGAGGTCAACATCAACAACCTCGCCGCCGTGCCGTCCGTGGTGTTCGGACTGCTGGGACTTGCGGTGTTCCTCGGCTGGTTCGGCCTGCCGCGCTCGGCGCCGCTGGTCGGCGGCATGGTGCTCGCGCTGATGACGCTGCCCACCATGATCATCGTCACCCGCGCCGCGCTCAAGGCTGTGCCGCCCTCCATCCGCGAGGCGGCGCTCGGCGTCGGCGCGTCCCGGCACGAGATGGTGATGCACCACGTGCTGCCGCTGGCGCTGCCGGGCATCCTGACGGGCACCATCATCGGGCTTGCCCAGGCGCTCGGCGAGACCGCGCCGCTGCTGCTGATCGGCATGAACGCCTTCATCACCAGCCCGCCCGGCGGGCTGATGGAGCCGGCGACCGCGCTGCCCACCCAGATCTTCATCTGGGCCGACAGCCCCGAGCGCGGCTTCGTCGCCCGCACCTCCGCCGGCATCCTCGTCCTGATGGGCTTCCTCATCCTGATGAACGCCATCGCCATCTTCCTGCGCCAGCGTCTCGAACGGACCTGGTGAGGCACCGACCCCGGGAACCGAACCGATGAACGACACCGCCGTCATGGAGGCCAGGCCGCGCACCGTGCGCACGGCCTATCCGGAGGCCAACGCGACCCGCATCGAGGCGCGCGACGTCAACGTGTTCTATGGGCCCAAGCAGGCCCTGTTCGACGTGACCATCGACATTCCGGAGCGCTCTGTGACGGCCTTCATCGGCCCCTCCGGCTGCGGCAAGTCGACCTTCCTGCGCTGCATCAACCGCATGAACGACACCATCGACATCGCGCGTGTAACCGGCCACATCGCCATCGGCGGGCAGGACATCCACGATCCGGAGCTCGACGTGGTGGAACTGCGCGCCCGCGTCGGCATGGTGTTCCAGAAGCCGAACCCGTTCCCCAAGTCGATCTTCGAGAACGTCGCCTACGGCCCGCGCATCCACGGGCTGGCGAGTTCCAAGGCGGAGATCGAGGAGATCGTGGTGGCGAGCCTCAAGAAGGCCAGCCTCTACGGCGAGGTGAAGGACCGCCTGCACGAGCCCGGCACCGGCCTCTCCGGCGGGCAGCAGCAGCGGCTGTGCATCGCGCGCGCCATCGCGGTCAGCCCCGAAGTCATCCTCATGGACGAGCCGTGCTCGGCTCTGGACCCGATCGCCACCGCGCGCATCGAGGAGCTGATCGACGAGCTGCGGGCGAACTACACCATCGTGATCGTCACCCACTCCATGCAGCAGGCGGCCCGGGTGTCGCAGAAGACCGCATTCTTCCATCTCGGCAATCTGGTCGAGGAAGGCCCGACCGAGCAGATCTTCACCAATCCGCTGGAGAAGCGGACCCAGGACTACATCACCGGCCGGTTCGGCTGAGCGGCGCCGGCGCGGCGAGGAGCCTCACATCATGAACGAGCACATCGTCACCGCCTTCGACGAGGAGCTTAAGTCGCTGGGCGAACTGGTCGCCGAGATGGGCGGCCTGTGCGAGAAGGCCATGGCCGACAGCGTCTCGGCGCTGCTCGCCGTGGATCACGACCGCGCCGGGCGGGTGATCGCCGCCGACGCCCGCATCGACCGGCTGCAGCAGGAGATCGAGGAGCGCGCGATCCGCACCATCGCCAAGCGCCAGCCCATGGGCGTGGACCTGCGCGAGATCGTGGCGGCGCTGCGCGTCGCCAATGACCTGGAGCGCATCGGCGACCTGGCCAAGAACAGCGCCAAGCGTGTGGTGGGGCTGCATGGCAGCTTCCAGCCGCCGAAGCTCGCCGGCGGCATCAACCACATGAGCGAGCTGGTGCTCGGCCAGCTCAAGGAGGTGCTCGACGCCTACGCCCAGCGCGACCTGGAGCGCGCCATGCAGGTGTGGAACCGCGACGGCGCCATCGACGCGCTCTACACCTCGCTGTTCCGCGAGCTGCTGACCTACATGATGGAGGATCCGCGCAACATCGGCTTCTGCACGCACCTCCTGTTCTGCGCCAAGAACATCGAGCGCATCGGCGACCACGCCACCAACGTCGCCGAGACGATCCACTTCCTGATCGCGGGCCACCCGCTCACCGACGAGCGGCCCAAGCAGGACGAGACCGCAGGCATGACCCTAGAGGTCGGGAACTGAGGATGCGCGCCATGGCGACCACCGTCATGATCGTGGAGGACGAGGAGCCGCTGACCCTGCTGCTCCGCTACAACCTCGAGGCCGAGGGCTATGCCGTGGAGACGGTCGCCCGCGGCGACGAGGCCGAGACGCGGCTGCGCGAGCGGGTGCCGGACCTGGTTCTGCTGGACTGGATGCTGCCCGGCCTGTCGGGCATCGAGCTGTGCCGGCGCCTGCGCTCCCGGGCGGAGACGGAGCGGCTGCCGATCATCATGCTGACCGCCCGCGGCGAGGAGACCGAGCGCGTGCGCGGCCTCGCCACCGGCGCCGACGACTATGTGGTGAAGCCGTTCTCCGTCCCGGAACTGCTCGCCCGGGTGCGCGCGCTGCTGCGCCGCGCCAAGCCCGAGCATGTGGCCGCCATCCTCAAGGCCGCCGACATCGAGCTCGACCGCGACACCCGCCGCGTCCATCGCGGCGGCACCGAGATCCATCTCGGCCCCACCGAGTTCAGGCTGCTGGAATATCTGATGCAGAGCCCCGGTCGCGTGTTCTCGCGCGAGCAGCTTCTGGACGGGGTGTGGGGACACGACGTCTACATCGACGAGCGCACCGTGGACGTCCATGTGGGACGCCTGCGCAAGGCCGTGAACGCGGTGGGGGGCGAGGACCCGATCCGCACCGTGCGCGGCGCCGGCTACGCCTTCGACGAGACCTTCGCCCGGGCGTTCTGACGCGCCCGCTCCGCTGAGGCGCCCGGTCCGATCAGGCGCCCGGTCCGATCAGGCGGTGGCGCGGCGCTCGCGGCGGCGGTCGGAGACGGTCTGGTAGGCGATCCGCGCATGATGCGCGCAATAGGCCGCGCCGACATTGGAGCGCGCGCCGCAGAAGCGGAAGTCCTCGCGGCCGGGGTCGCCCAGCGGCCAGCGGCACATGCACTCCTTGAGCTCCATGATGGTCACCCGCTCGCACACCAGCGGCTCGGCCTCGGGAACCGCGCGCAGCTGCGGCCGCGGCTCCGGCTCGATGCCGGGGTCGGCCCGCAGCGCCGTGTTGCCCTGCACGAGGAAACGCGGCCGGGAGGGCTGCGCGGCCGGGCGCGGCCGGCGCGGGGCGGTGCTGGGGGTGGAGGACTTCGCGCGTCCCGACAGACCGAGGCGGTGGACCTTTCCGATCACCGCGTTGCGGGTGACGCCTCCCAGTTCGGCGGCGATCTGGCTCGCGCTCAGTCCGTCGGCCCAGAGCTTCTTCAGCAGCTCCACGCGCTCCTCGGTCCAGCCCATGCCGGTTCTCCTCTTCCGGAATTGAACGTCGTCGGCCGGAATCGCTCGCCGTGCGACCGGACAATGGTCCGGCGCTCAAACGCGCATACTGTGGTCTGGAACCGCCCGCCGCACGATATGTCGTGTCTAACTGGCGCGAAGCTACAATATGCGCGGACTCGCCCGCAAGAGTCCGAAAGGGGAACGCAGGCATGTTTTCCCCAGCAGTCGCGCGGCCGCCCCGGCGCGCCCGTCCCGTCGTCCGCGTCGGCACGGACATTGACACCACCCCCGGAAACCTTAGAATTTCGAGCGAAAGGTGCCGCTTCTTCCCCGAGGCGGCACTTTTGCCTTTTCTGTCCTCAACCGTTCGAACGTCAACGGGGCCTGCCGTGCCTGCCTCCACAGCCCTCCTTCCCGTCTATGCGCGGGCCGATGTCTCCTTCGAGCGCGGGGAGGGCGCATGGCTGGTCGCCGCCGACGGCGAGCGATACCTGGATTTCGGCGCCGGCATCGCGGTCAACGCTCTGGGCCACGCCCATCCCCATCTGGTGGCGGCGCTGACCGAACAGGCGGGGCGGCTGTGGCACACCTCCAATCTCTACGAGATCCCGGAGGGCACCAGGCTCGCCGAGCGTCTGGTGGCTGCTTCCTTCGCCGACGTGGTGTTCTTCACCAATTCCGGCGCCGAGGCGCTGGAGGCGTCCATCAAGATGGCGCGCAAGCACCAGTCGGCCGCCGGCCGGCCCGAGCGCTACCGCGTGGTCACCTTCGAGGGCGCGTTCCACGGCCGCACGCTCGCCACCATCGCCGCCGGCGGCTCCAAGAAATATCTGGAGGGCTTCGGCCCCAAGGTCGACGGCTTCGACCACGTGGCGCTGGGCGACCTCGACGCGGTGAAGGCCGTGGTCGGCCCCGAGACCGCGGCGATCCTGATCGAGCCGATCCAGGGCGAGGGCGGCATCCGGGTGGTGCCCAAGAGCTTCCTGCGGGCGCTGCGGGAGCTTTGCGACGACCACGGCCTGCTGCTGATCTTCGACGAGGTCCAGACCGGCGTCGGCCGCACCGGCCACCTGTTCGCCTATGAGGGCGCGGGCGTCGTGCCCGACATCATGGCGGTGGCCAAGGGCATCGGCGGCGGCTTCCCCATGGGGGCGTGCCTCGCCACACGCGAGGCGGCGGCCGGCATGACCGCCGGCGTCCACGGCACCACCTTCGGCGGTAATCCGCTCGCCATGGCGGTGGGCAACGCCGTGCTGGACGTGGTGCTGGCGCCCGGCTTCCTGGACCATGTGCGCACCACCGGGCTCCTGCTGAAGCAGCGCCTCGCCGAGATCGCAGACCGCCATGCCGGCATCGTCGAGGAGATCCGCGGCGAGGGGCTGATGCTGGGCCTCAGATGCACGCTGCCGCCCGGCGACGTGGTGGCCGCGTTCCGCAGGGAGAAGCTGCTGGCGATCCCGGCGGGCGACAATGTCGTGCGTCTGCTGCCGCCGCTGATCATCGGCCCCGACGAGGTGGCCGAGGGCGTCCGGCGGATCGACGCCGCGCTCGGCGCGCTGGCGGCGACCGCCCGTCCCGCCGCCGCGCGGGCCTGAGGGGACGTCCGTCGTGAAGTCCAGCGGCCTGCGTCATTTCCTCGACATCTCGGATTTCTCCGGCGCCACCATCCGCTCGATCCTGGCGGCCGGCAGCGCCATGAAGGGCCGCCGCCGCACGGCTGCCGCCGACCGCCCGCTGGAGGGCCGCGTCGTCGCCATGGTGTTCGAGCAGCCCTCGCTCAGGACGCGGGTGTCGTTCGACGTCGGCATCCGCGAACTCGGCGGCGAGCCGATCATGCTGA
>JAEWEX010000314.1 GCA_023389135.1 Pseudomonadota bacterium
GGTGCCGCGGCGGGTCACCGACTTGGGGCGGGGGCGGGCGGGCCCGCGATGGGTCCGGTCGATGATGAAGTCGTGCCCCTTGGGCTTTCGCGCGATGGCCGCCTCGATGGCGGCGTCCAGCGCGCCGTCGGCCTCCGACGAGCGCAGCGGCGCGCGCAGGTCCGCCGCGTCCTCCTGGCCGAGGCACATATACATCGTGCCGGTGCAGGTGACCCGCACGCGGTTGCAGCTCTCGCAGAAATTGTGGGTCATGGGCGTGATGAAGCCGAGCCGGCCGCCGGTCTCCTCCACGCGGACGTAGCGGGCCGGCCCGCCGGTGCGGTAGGGCAGGTCGGTCAGGGTGAGCCCCGCGGCGAGCCTTGCCCGCACGGTGGACAGCGGCAGGTACTGCTCGGTGCGGTCGCCGTCGATGTCGCCCAGCGGCATGGTCTCGATCAGGGTGAGGTCGAAGCCGCGGCCGTGGCACCAGCGCAGCATGTCCTCGATCTCGTGCTCGTTGTCGTCCTTGAGCGCCACCATGTTGATCTTGATGGCGAGGCCGGCAGCCTGCGCCGCATCGATGCCGGCCATCACCTTGGATATGTCGCCCCAGCGCGTGATGCGCTTGAACTTCTGCGGGTCGAGCGTGTCCAGGGACACGTTGATGCGCCGCACCCCGCAGTCGAACAGCTCCGCGGCGAAGCGCTCGAGCTGGCTGCCATTGGTGGTTACGGTGACCTCGTCCAGGTCGCCCGCGTCGATGTGGCGCCCGAGGCTGCGGAACAGGTCCATGACGCCGCGCCGCACCAGCGGCTCGCCGCCGGTGAGCCTCAGCTTGCGCACGCCGCGCCGCACGAAGGCCGAGCACAGCCGGTCCAGTTCCTCGAGCGTCAGCAGGTCGCGCTTGGGCAGGAACGTCATGTCCTCCGCCATGCAGTAGACGCAGCGGAAGTCGCACCGGTCGGTGACCGAAACGCGCACATAGGTGATGGCGCGTCCGAACGGATCGATCAGCGGTGCGCCTGGGGCGGGGAACACGGGTACCAACCTCCGTCGCGCCACGGGGCGCGGTCGAACTGTGTGATATTCAAGGTAGTGGGCTTGCATGGCATCGTAAAGGCGGGCTCATTGCCGTCATGAGCGACTTCTGGCCGAAAGAAATTCGCATCGGCGCCGACCGGCGCCGGCTGACCGTCGCCTGGGACGACGGGCGCAGCGACGAACTGGCGGCGCATTACCTGCGCGTGGAAAGCCCCAGCGCCGAGGTGCAGGGCCACGGGCCCGGCGAGCGCAAGGTGGTGACCGGCCGCGAGAACGTCGCCATCTCAGCGGTCGACCCCGTCGGCAGCTACGCGATCCGCATCACCTTCGACGACGGCCACTCCACGGGGATCTTCAGCTGGCCCTATCTGCGGATGCTGGCCGACGAGCACGAGACCCGCGCCGAGCGCCACCGCAGCGAGGTCGCGGCGCTCGGGCGCTGACGGGACGCGCCAACGAAAAAGGCCGGCGCGATGGCCGGCCTTCCGTCGATCCGAACTGCCTTGCGCGGTCAGCGCAGCACGACGACCCGCGTGCCGACATTGACGCGCTCGTAGAGGTCGGTGACGTCCTCGTTGGCCATGCGGATGCAGCCGGACGACACCGGCTGGCCGATGGTCCAGGGCTCGTTGGAGCCGTGGATGCGGTAGAGCGTCGAACCCAGATACATGGCGCGGGCGCCGAGCGGGTTGTTGGGACCGCCGGGCATGTGGCGCGGCAGGTTGGGCTGGCGCTTCAGCATCTGCGCCGGCGGACGCCAGTCCGGCCATTCGCGCTTCATGGTGATGGCGTGGCTGCCGGCCCACTGGAAGCCCTCGCGGCCGACGCCGATGCCGTACCTGATCGCCTTGCCGCCCTCCTGGACCAGGTAGAGCCGGCGCTCCGCCGTGTTGACGATGACCGTGCCGGGGGCGTGCTTGCCCTCGAAAGCCACCACCTCGCGCTTGATGGGGTTCTTGCCGCCGACGCGGCTGTATTTCGGGATGATCGGCTCCCGGGTCATGGGATCGATCATGTAGGCGGACGCACTGATCGAGCCGCCGAGAAGCGCCCCGACCACAAGACCTGCAAGAATGAATGGACGGCGCATCGTCGACTGTCCCGCTCGCCTGAGTGTTGCCGCGGGGCCGCGACCGGTCCGACACGAACCCCACGCCCCGCCTGGGACGATAAGCATGGCCCGCGACATTCCGGCAACGACGGATGCGATCACGGCGATGTGAGGCGAGCGGATTTCTGCCGATGTTGCACCGGCGACACGGCGGCCGCCGCCGCGGCGATGTGCGCTTCCGGAAGGATCGGTGCGGGATGGTGGGCGATGCAGGGATTGAACCTGCGACCTTCCCCGTGTGAAGGGGACGCTCTCCCGCTGAGCTAATCGCCCGTGGCGCGTTCCTTATGAGGGGCGTCGGGGGCTGTCAAGCGATCCGCCCGCAATGGCGTGCCGGCAGCGGCGGTCGTCAGGCAGGCGCCCCGGCCTGATGGCGAAGCCGGGACAGGGCCGGCGCCAACTGGTCGAAATGGCCGATCACGGCGTCCGCGCCAAGCTCGCGGGCGGGGATGTCCGTGTAGCCGAAATCCACCAGCACCACCGGAACGCCGGAGGCGCGCGCGGCCTTCAGGTCGGTGATGGAATCGCCGATCATCACCGCACGCGCCGCGTCGCCGCCGCCGCGCGCGATGGTGCCGAGCAGGCAGCGCGGGTCGGGCTTGGGTGCGCCGAACGTGTCGCCGCCGCAGATCGCCGCGAAGCGGTGCGACATGCCGAGGCTGTCCAGCAGCGACACGGCGAACCGCTCCAGCTTGTTGGTGCACACCACCAGCCGCGCGCCGTCGGCGGCGAGCCGGTCCAGTGCGGCCTCGATCCCGGGAAACGGCTGGCTGAGCGCCGCGATGTTGGCGGCGTAGTGGTCGAGGAAGGCGTTGGTCAGCTCCTCGAAGCGCTCGGGCGTGATGTCGCGCTCGCGCATCGCCAGCGCCCGCGTGATCATGGCGCGCGCGCCGGCGCCGACCACGCTCTTCGCATCGGCGACCTCGATGGGGTCCAGCCCTTCCAGTCCGATGGCGACGTTCAGCGCGCCGATCAGGTCGGGGGCGGTGTCGACCAGCGTGCCGTCGAGATCGAATGCGATCGTGATGTCGGTCATGGAAATGCCGCGGCCGGTGGATTGACTGGCGGGATGTGAGGCGCGGACCTTACAAGCGGCATACACTCGTGTCGATTCGACCGTTTGCTGGAGGAAGGCATGTCCGTTCGTCGCCTGCGCCGCGGGGTGCTCGGCCTGATCGTCGCGGCCCCGGTCGTGGTGGGGGCGGTCGTGCTGGGGGCGGCCTCCGCCGGAGCCCAGGAATACGTCTACGAGCCGGCGCCCCAGTCCGACCTGAACCGCATCTACCGCGTCAACCGGCTGACCGGCGAGGTGGGCGCCTGCCAGTACGGCATCCGCGACGGCTCCATCGGCGTCACGCTGTGCTACCCGGCGGGCGAGGGCGCCGCCGCCCAGACCGAGCCCGGCGAATACGGGCTGGTCGCCTCCAATCACGAGCGCGAGGGCGGCATCTTCCGCGTCAACCGGCGCACCGGCGAGATGAGCGTGTGCTACGTGCTGGGCGAATCGGTGGTCTGCACGCCGCCCGCCCGCTGATAGGAAGTCCTGCCCGAGGAACAGGTAGTCTCCCGGCGGCCGGCCGTGCTAAAGCGCGCCGTCCTTGTCCGCTCGCCAGTGCAGGAGTGCCCGCCGATGCGTCTGTCCGATCCGTCTCTTCTGAGGGAAAGCTGCTTCCTCGCCGGCCAGTGGCTGGGCGAGCCGGTTGATCCCGTGACCAACCCCGCCACCGGCGACGTGATCGCCAAGGTGCCGCGGTTCGGGGCCGAGGAGGCGACCCGGGCGGTCGAGGCCGCGCGCGACGCGTTCCCCGCATGGGCGGCGAAGACGGCCAAGGAGCGCTCCACCATCCTGCGGCGCTGGTACGACCTGATCATCGCCAACCGCGAGGATCTGGCGGTCATCATGACCAGCGAGCAGGGCAAGCCGCTGGGCGAGGCCCGCGGCGAGATCGACTATTCCGCCGCCTTCATCGAATACTTCGCGGAAGAGGCCAAGCGCATCCTGGGCGAGACCATCCCGACCTTCCGCGCCGACAGCCGGATCGTCGTGATCCGCCAGCCCGCCGGTGTCGTGACCGCGATCACGCCGTGGAACTTCCCCGCGGCCATGATCACCCGCAAGGCGGGCCCCGCGCTCGCCGCCGGCTGCACCTTCGTGGTCAAGCCCGCCGGCGAGACCCCGCTCACCGCGCTGGCGCTGGCCAAGCTCGCCGAGGATGCCGGCATCCCGGCCGGCGTGTTCAGCGTGGTCACCGGCAAGTCGTCGGAGATCGGCGAGGTCTTCACCCGGCATCCCGCGGTGCGGGTCGTGACCTTCACGGGGTCCACCGAGGTCGGCAAGATCCTGATGCGCCAGTGCGCCGACGGCGTGAAGAAGGTGGCGCTGGAACTGGGCGGCAACGCGCCCTTCATCGTGTTCGACGATGCCGACGTCGACGCCGCGGTCGAGGGCGCCATCGCCTCCAAGTTCCGCAACATGGGCCAGACCTGCGTCTGCGCAAACCGCATCTATGCCCAGGACGGCGTCTACGACGCCTTCGTCGACAAGCTCGCCGCGGCGGTGGAGAAGCTCAAGGTCGGCGACGGGCTCGACCAGGGCGTGACCCAGGGTCCGCTCATCACCGCCAAGGCCGTGGAGAAGGTCGAGGAGCACATCGCCGACGCCACCGACAAGGGCGCCCGCGTGATCCTCGGCGGCAAGCGCCATTCCCTCGGCGGCACCTTCTTCGAGCCCACGGTGCTGGCC
>JAEWEX010000394.1 GCA_023389135.1 Pseudomonadota bacterium
GTCAACGGTCCTGTGGCGAAATCAGCGGGCGAGCGCGCGCTCGGTCTGTCGCACCCAGTCGCGCCGCTTGCCCACGATCACGCTGTCGTCCACCGCGATCATCTTCTTCATGAGCTCGCTGTCGGGCACGCCCAGCGCCCTCATCTCCTCGGAGATCTCCACCTTGCTGTTGGTGGGGCCGTAATAGAGCCCCTCCATGATCTGCTTCTGGACGTCGGGACGCAGGTACCAGTTGAGGAATTCCTGCGCGAGGGCTGCGTTCTTCGCGTTCTTCACGGGCGCGGCCATGGTGACGCCGACCACCGTCCCCTCCTTGGGGTAGGTGAACTTGACCGGATGACCCTGCTTGATCAGGTAGACGGTGCGGATGTTGCCGTGGATGCCGACCAGGTATTCGCCGAGCTGGATCTTCTCCTCCAGCTTGGGAGCCGACGGCTCCAGCACCGTGATGCAGTCCTTGAGCTTCGCCAGCCTGGCGATGCCTTCCTCGGCGCGATTGGGGTCGCCTCCCGCCAGCATGATGATGGTGTGGATGGTATAGGACACGTTGGGATGCTGCAGCCCGAGGAAGCCGCAGAACTCGGGGCGGAACAGGTCCTCCCAGCTGGTGGGGGCCGCCCAGCCGCGCTTCTCGAACTCGTCGCTGCGGTAGAACAGGCCGGCGAGGAAGAAGCCGATGCCGACGCCGTCATCGTTGCCGGGCCGCGCCTGCGGATAGAGGTCCGCGTAGTTGGTGACGACCGTCTCGTCGACCTTGGCCCACAGGTCCTGCGCGGAGCCGATGTTGTGCGACAGGTTCTCGACCAGCGCGACGTCGAACTCGGGATTGGCCTTCGTGGCCGCGACCTTGGCGAGGTTCTCCGCCGATACGCTGGGGTTCCAGCGGATGGTGATGCCCTTCTCCTGCTCGAACGCGGCGAAGGCCTTCTTGAAGACCTCGTCGAGCTGGCCGCCCAGCGAGGCGACGTTGAGGACCACCGGCTCGGCGGCCTGCTGCGCCGATACCTGGGCCGGAGCGACGGCTGCCGCCAGCGCTGCGGCGACGATTGACGCGCGGAACAACCCCTTGCTGCGGAACGCCATGATGTCTCCCTCCCAGGGACAAGAAGCCGATGCTGGACACGGCATTATTTTTTTGAATGAATAGCCATTCAACAAAAAGATGTCAATCGCCGGGAAGGATCGCAAGCATGAGTGACGTGGCCGGATCGACTGCGCGCGCGGCGGCGGATATCGCAGCAGACGCGGCGGTGGTGGGCGGCGGCATCGCCGGGCTCTCGGCGGCCGGGCGCATGGCGCAACTGGGGCTCGGGGTGGTGGTGCTGGAGGCGGGTGACGACGAGCGCTACCTGTGCAATTCCCGCCTTTCCGGCGGCGCGTTCCATATCTGCTACCGAGACCCCATGGCGGGCGCCGTGGAACTGCGGTCGGCCATCGAGCAGTCGACCGAAGGCACCGCCTCGCCGGCCGTCGCCGACGCTGTTGCGGCCGGAGCCGCGGCCATGATGGCCTGGCTGCGCGGGGAGGGGGTCGGCTTCGCCCGCGGTGGGGCCGAGGAATACAAGCGCTGGGTCCTGACCCCGCTCAGGCCGGCGCGGCCGGGCATGGTGTGGGAGGGCCGCGGTGGCGACGTGACGCTGCGGCGGCTGGAGGCGAATTTCCTGGGCCGCGGCGGGCGCCTCATGCGCGGGCAGCGGGTGTCCGCAATCGAGCCGGACGGCGCGGGCGGGTGGATCGTGCGGACACAGTCCGGCACCGTCGTGCGCGCACCGGCGGTCGTGATCGCCGACGGCGGCTTCCAGGCCGATGCCGAACGCGTCGGCCGCCACATCTCCCCGCGCCCGGACCGGGTGCTGCAGCGCGGCGCGGGAACCGGCCGCGGCGACGGCATCAGGATGGCGACCGCACTTGGAGCGGCGACGGTGGGACTGGACCGGTTCTACGGCCACGTCATGGTGGCCGAGGCGCTGGGCAATCCGGGCCTGTGGCCCTATCCGTGGGCCGACCCCATCGTCACGGCAGGCCCGGTGGTCGATGCCGATGCCCGGCGGTTCGTGGACGAGGCGAAGGGCGCCGTGTTCGTCGCCAACGCCATCGCCAGGCTGGCCGATCCGCTGTCGGCGGTGGCCGTGTTCGACGAGGCGATCTGGCGCGGGCCCGCCGCGGGAGGCGTGATCCCGCCCAATCCCAACCTGGAGGCTGCCGGCGCGACCGTTTGCCGTGCGGCCACCCTTGAGGATCTGGCCGTCCAGATGGGGCTCCCGCCGGCGGCGCTGACCGATACCGTCGCCCGCTGGAATGCGGCGCTGGCCGCCGGCCGCGGCGACACACTTGCGCCGGCCCGCGGCGCGGGGCCGCCGAAGGCGTACCTCGTTGTCGAGCCGCCTTTCGGCGCGGTGCGGCTTTGCGCCGGCATGACCTACACCATGGGCGGCATCGCCATCGACGGCGACGCGCGGGTGCTGCGCGAGGACGGATCGGCCATGGACGGGCTTTACGCCGCGGGCACCGCCACGGGCGGGCTGGAGGGCGGTCCGCGCAGCGGCTATGTGGGCGGGCTCGCCAAGTCCTGCATCACCGGGCTGCTGGCCGCCGCCCACATCGCGGCGCGCAGGAGGTGACCGCGAGCGTCTCTCAGTGCCCGAACACCCCGTGCAGCGCGCCGCGCCGCCAGTAGGGGACATAGACATTGATCAGGTCCACCTGGCGCCGCAACTCGCCCAGCGGGCCGAGGTCCAGATTTTCCTTCGACAGCGAGGCTTCCGCCTCGATCATGGCGATGTAGCACAGCTCGGGCGCGTAGTTGGCGCGCCAGACGCGGAGCTGGAGCACGTCGTCGCGGGCGGCGCACACCGCCCGGAGCCGCTCCGCCACGGCCTCGCCCTGGTCCTCGCGCGGGCCCCTGAGCCTCACCAGCACGACGCGGCCGGGCATGCCGTTGCCGGCGAAGGCGGCCGTGCCGGGGAAGATCTGGACGCCCTCGGCGCGGAACTGGCCATGCACCCGCTGCAGCACGCGCTTCGACCACGGGCTGAACTTCTGGCCGGAGACCGCAAGGTATCCCGGCTCCTGCAGCACGCCGACATGGGTCATGTCGTAGACCGCGACGTAGCGGGGAAATCCGTCCAGGCAGACGAAGCGCCGGGCGTTCAGGAAGCCGTCGATCGCGGCGCGCTCGGGAATGTGCTCGGTGTCGTACCAGTCTTGGAACTCCTCCTCGATCGAGGCGGAGGGCTGCATCATGGCGAGCAGCATTCCATAGGGTTCGGCCATGTGTCGGATCTTGGCTCAGGCGGCGCGGCGAAGTTGCGGCGTCATGGGCGTGAACAGCCGCATGTCCGGCGGGAGGCGCCCGATCATGGGATCGGCGGCGGCCGCCGGCAGCACGGCGATGCCCCGCCACGGCACGCCACAGTGGAGGCCTGCCTCCTCGAGCCAGCGGACGGGCACGCCGAGTTCGTTGCCGCGCGAGGGCTTGCCGTCGATGACAAGGAGGCGCTCGCCCCCGCCGACCTCGGGCGGATGGTCGAGGCCTTCGAACAGCGTGCGACGCCAGTCGATGATGTAGGGCTGCCACTCATGGAACGAGCCGCCGCCCGCGCCCGTGTAGCCCGGACCGGACAGGACGCCCGGTTCCACCGCGTGCATGGCGATGTAGCGCGCCGGACCCTCGCCCGCGGACACGAAGCGCTGCGACCGCAGGAAGCCGGGAACGCTGAGCACGGCGGCGAGCTTGGGGCCGTTGTAGTAGG
>JAEWEX010000019.1 GCA_023389135.1 Pseudomonadota bacterium
GCCCATGGCGGCCGCACCGCCGCCACCGTGCTCACCCGGGACGCGCCCCTGCCGGCGGCGGCGTTGCCGCTGTTCACCGAATTGCTGGCCTCCGCGCACGGCGCGCGCATCCTCAGGCTCAAGGGCCTCGTCGCGCTCGCCGACGATCCGTCGCGGCCGGTGGTGGTGCAGGGCGTGCGCCATGTCTTCGAGCCGCCGCGCCGGCTGGCGCACTGGCCCGACGGCGACCGCCGCTCCCGCATCGTGGTGATCGGCGACGACCTCGACCCGGCGCTGCTGGCCAGGATCTACGACGCCTTCTCCGGGGTGCCGGCGCCCGACACGCCGGACGCCGCGGCCCTCAGGGACAATCCGCTGGCACCGGGCGGCGGCGGGCTGCTCGGCTGATCAGGCGGCGCCGCTGCAGCCGGCGCATTCGCCGGCGATCTCCACGATCTGCTCCCGCGCCCGGAAGCCCGAGCGCGCCACCAGCGCGTCGAGGCCGCGGCCGATGCCCTCGCCGGCGGCCTCGGTCACCGCGCCGCAGCGGTCGCAGATCAGGAACACCACCGCCGCGCCGTGGTCGTGGGTATGGTCGCAGGCGAGGAAGGCATTGCGGCTCTCGAGCTTGTGCGCGAGGCCGTTCTCCATCAGGAAGTCCAGCGCCCGGTAGACCGTGATGGGCGCGGGGCGCCGGCCGTCCTCGGCCAGCCGGTCGATCAGCTCGTACGCGCCCACCGGCTTGTCGCTGGCCGCCAGCGCCGCCAGCACCTTTGCGCGCAGCGGCGTCAGCCTGGCCCCGCGCCCGGCGCAGACCGCCTCGGCATGGGACAGGTCGTTGCGGTCGCAGCCGTCGCCGTGATGGTGCCGGGGGTGATGGGTGTGCCGGTGCTCGGCCATGTGCGCGTCTCCCGGGCCTCATGTAGCACGCCGCGACCGGATAGCCAGTGCGGGCGGTCCTTGCTCCATCGCGCATTGCCGCCTGCTGCGGCGCAGCATAGGCTCCCGCGATCCCCGCGCGCCGATCTTCAGGAGGTTCACATGGCCACGCTCGCCGGAAAGTCCGCCCTCGTCACAGGCTCCACCAGCGGCATCGGCCTCGCCATCGCCCGCGCACTGGCGGCCGAAGGAGCCAACGTCACGCTGAACGGCTTCGGCAAGCCCGACGAGATCGAGGCGACGGTCTCCGCCATCCGCAGGGAGTTCGACGTCGAGGCCCGGCATTCGCCCGCCGACATGACGCGGCCGGGCGAGATCGCCGCCATGGTGGCCGAGGCGGAGGCCGCCTTCGGCACGCTGGACGTGCTGGTGAACAATGCCGGCATCCAGCACGTGGCCCCCATCCAGGACTTTCCGGTCGAGAAGTGGGACGCCATCATCGCCATCAACCTGTCCTCGGCCTTCCACGCCATGCGGGCGGCGGTGCCCGGCATGAAGGCGCGCCGCTGGGGCCGCATCGTCAACACCGCCTCCGCCCACGCGCTGGTGGCCTCGCCCTTCAAGTCCGCCTATGTCGCCGCCAAGCACGGCATCGCGGGCCTCACCAAGACCGTGGCGCTGGAGGTCGCGACCGACCGCATCACCGTCAACGCCATCGCCCCGGGCTACGTCTGGACGCCGCTGGTCGAGAAGCAGATCCCCGACACCATGAAGGCCCGCGGCATGACCGAGGAGGAGGTGAAGACCACCGTCCTGCTGGCCGCGCAGCCCACCAAAGAGTTCGTCACGGTGGACGAGGTCGCAGGGCTCGCCGTCTACCTGTGCTCCGACGCCGCGCGCTCCATCACCGGCACCACCATCTCCATGGACGGCGGCTGGGTGGCGCAGTGACGGCCGCCGCGGCCCCGGGCAAGCCGGTCAACCTCGCGCTGCAGGGCGGCGGCGCGCACGGCGCCTTCACGTGGGGCGTGCTGGACGCGCTGCTGGAGGACGGCCGGCTGCAGGTGGACGCGGTGTCGGGCACCTCCGCCGGCGCCATGAACGGCGCGGCCCTGATCGCGGGGCTGACCAAAGGCGGCCGCGACGAGGCGCGCGCCATGCTGCGGAAGTTCTGGCGCGCGGTCGCCCGCATCGGCCGGCTGTCCCCGCTGGCGCCGACGCCGCTCGACCGGATGCTGCCGGCGGGCCCCTTCGGCATGACGCCGGTCGCCGCCTTCTGGGACGTGGCGTCCCGGTTCTTCTCGCCCTACGACCTGAACCCGTTCGACCTCAATCCGCTGCGCGGCGTGGTGGAGCGCGTCATCGACTTCGAGGCGCTTCACGCCTGCGACCGTCACCGCCTGTTCATCTCCGCCACCAACGTCCACACCGGCCGGGGCCGGCTGTTCACCGAGAAGGAGGTGACGGTCGACGCGGTGATGGCGTCCGCCTGCCTGCCCTTCCTGTTCCGCGCCGTGGAGATCGACGGCGTGCCCTACTGGGACGGCGGCTACATGGGCAATCCCGCGCTCTACCCGTTCTTCCGGGCGAGCGACACCGAAGACGTGCTGCTCGTGCAGATCAACCCGGTCGAGCGCCGCGAAACGCCGCGCACCGCCCGCGACATCCTCGACCGCATGAACGAGATCACGTTCAACTCGTCGCTGATCGGCGAATTCCGCGCCATCGAGTTCGTCGAGCGCCTGATCGACCGCGGCGCCCTCAAGCATGGCGGCGAGGACGGCTACCGCCGCATCCGCATGCACCGCATCGGCGGCGACGAGGCGCTGTCGGCGCTGGGCGCGTCCACCAAGTTCAACGCCGACTGGGGCTTCCTGTCCGAGCTTCGCGACGCCGGCAGGAGCGCCGCGCAGGGCTGGCTTCGCGACAGCTGGGCCGATGTCGGCGTGCGCGCGACGCTGGACCTGCGCCCCCGGGTGCGACCGGAAGGCGCCACGGCCTGAGCCGCGCCGGCCACCGCAATCGGCGCTGGCCGTGCGGCGTCAATACGCGTTTCCCGCCAGTCCGTCCGTCGGATGCAGGGCCGCGCAGCCCATCAGGGCGAATTCGTCGTAAACCACCAGCGCGGTGCCGATGCCGGCGACGATGGCCCCGTGCGGGGCCTTGTCCTCGAACAGCGCGCGGAACCGGGCGTGGTCGATGTGGCCGGCGAGCTTGCGCGCGACCCCGCCGGCGAGATGCACCCCGCCGCGGGCCGAAAACACCAGCGCGAGGTCGCCGGCGAAGCGCGCCAGGAGGTCGAGGAACAGCCCCACCGTCTCCAGCGCCCGGGTGTCGCCCGCGGCGGCCGCCAGCGAGACCGCCGGCCCGTCCCGCGCCGGCGCGGAGACGCCG
>JAEWEX010000037.1 GCA_023389135.1 Pseudomonadota bacterium
ACGCATGACGGCTATGCTGCACCCGCAGCGACAAAATACTTGATCCTGCCGGTATTAGGGCCTATCTGCACTCGGGAAGGACGGCGTCTAGGCGCTCCCTTCTACCTCCCTGTTGGACTTAGGCCGGGCCTCGTGCCCGGCTTTTTTTTGCCCGCCTCCCGGCCTCGTGACGTTTCCGCCACAGGCCCGGCGCCCGGGCGCCTGCGGACCGGGTGCCTTCCCCCTTCCCCTTGCGGGTCCGCCGCCCTAAAAGCCCTGCAATCCCGGCGGCAGGAGGCTTGTCATGCACGATCCCGAAATCACCCCCGAACTGGTCGCTGCCCACGGGCTGAAACCCGACGAATATGCGCGCATCATCCAGATCCTGAACCGCGAGCCGAGTTTCACCGAGCTCGGCATCTTCTCGGCCATGTGGAACGAGCACTGCTCCTACAAGTCGTCGCGGCTGCACCTGCGCGGGCTGCCCACCAGCGCGCCCTGGGTGATCCAGGGGCCGGGCGAGAACGCCGGCGTCATCGACATCGGCGGCGGGCTCGCGGTGGTGTTCAAGATGGAGAGCCACAACCACCCCTCCTTCATCGAGCCCTACCAGGGCGCGACCACCGGGGTCGGCGGCATCCTGCGCGACGTGTTCACCATGGGCGCGCGGCCGATCGCTGCGCTGAACTTCCTGCGCTTCGGCGCGCCGGAGTACCCGCGCACGCGCCATCTGGTCGCCGGCGTGGTGGCCGGCATCGGCGGCTACGGCAACTCCTTCGGCGTGCCGACCGTGGGCGGCGGCGCGGGCTTCCACACCCGCTACGACGGCAACATCCTGGTGAACGCCATGGCGGTGGGCCTCGCGCGCGCCGACGAGATCTTCTACGCCAAGGCCACCGGCGTCGGGAACCGCATCGTCTATCTGGGCTCCAAGACCGGGCGCGACGGCATCCACGGCGCGACCATGGCGTCCGCCGAGTTCGACGACGCGTCGGAGGAGAAGCGCCCCACCGTCCAGGTCGGCGACCCGTTCGCGGAGAAGCTGCTGCTGGAGGCGTGCCTGGAGATCATGCAGCAGGGCTGCGTGATCGCGATCCAGGACATGGGGGCTGCCGGCCTGACCTGCTCGGCGGTGGAGATGGGCGCCAAGGGCGACCTCGGCATCGAGCTCGACCTCGACGCGGTGCCGACCCGCGAGGGCGGCATGTCCGCCTACGAGATGATGCTGTCGGAAAGCCAGGAGCGCATGCTCATGGTGATCCGTCCCGGCAAGGAGGCCGAGGCGGAGGCGATCTTTGAGAAGTGGGGGCTCGACTTCGCGGTGGTGGGGCGCACCACCGACACGCTGCGCTTCACCGTGAAGCACGGCGGCGAGGTGATGGCGGACCTGCCGATCAAGGAACTGGGCGACGAGGCGCCGCTCTACGACCGGCCCTGGGTCGAGACGCCGAAGGCGCCGGTGATCGCGCCCGGCAGCGTCGCCGCGCCATCGTCGCTGGGGCAGGCGCTCGTGAACCTCATCGGCTCGCCGGACCTGTGCTCGAAGCGCTGGGTCTGGGAGCAGTACGACCACCTCATCCAGGGCAACACCATCCAGAAGCCGGGCGGCGACGCCGCGGTGGTGCGCGTGGAGGAGGGGCCGCGGGGCCTGGCGCTCACCACCGACGTCACGCCGCGCTATTGCGAGGCCGATCCGTTCGAGGGCGGCAAGCAGGCGGTGGCCGAAGCCTGGCGCAACATCACCGCCGTGGGCGGGCGGCCGCTGGCGGTGACCGACAACCTGAACTTCGGCAATCCCGAGCGGCCGGAGATCATGGGCCAGCTGGTGGGCTGCATCCGCGGCATCGCCGAGGCCTGCCTGGCGCTGGACTTCCCCGTCGTGTCCGGCAACGTCTCGCTCTACAACGAGACCAACGGCCGCGGCATCCTGCCGACGCCCACCATCGGCGGCGTCGGCCTGATCGACGACGTGGCCCAGACCGCAACCCTCGCCTTCAAGGGGGAGGGCGAGGCGATCGTGCTGCTGGGCGCGAGCGCGGGCTGGCTGGGCCGCTCCATGTATCTGTGGCTCGTGGAGGGCCGCGAGGAAGGCGCGCCGCCGCCGGTCGACCTCGCCGCCGAGAAGCGCAACGGCCACTTCGTGCGCGGCCTCATCGTCTCCGGCCGCGTCAGCGCGGTGCACGACCTGTCCGACGGCGGGCTCGGCGTGGCGCTGGCGGAAATGGCGCTGGCGGGGCGGATCGGCGCGGAGGTCACGGCCCTGCCGCAGGGCCTGCCCGCCCATGCCGCGCTGTTCGGCGAGGACCAGGGGCGCTATCTGGTGACCGTCGCCGCCCGTGACGTGGCCGGCCTCATGGCGGCGGCGTCGGCGGCCGGCGTCCCGGCCCAGCACATCGGCATCACCGGCGGCGAGGCGTTGACGCTGCCGGGCGAAAGCCCGATATCTCTGGACAAAATCCGCTCGGCGCACGAGGACTGGCTGCCCGCCTACATGGCCGGCGGCTGAGCGGGATCGCGGGCGCCGCCGCGATCGCCGGGCAGGGGTGCTCAGACATGCCTATGGACGCGCACGACATCGAAAGCCTGATCAGGGCCGCGATCCCCGACGCGACGGTCTCGATCCGCGACCTGGCGGGCGATGGCGACCACTATGCCGCCGTGGTCGTGTCGGAAAGCTTCCGCGGAAAATCCCGGGTGCAGCAGCACCAGATGGTCTACCAGGCGCTGAAGGGGCAGATGGGCGGCGCGCTGCACGCGCTGGCGCTCCAGACATCGGCCCCGGAGGCGTGACGCGGCGTGACGCCGGACACTTGACGCCGGCCCCCGCGGCCCCGACCTTGGTGTCATGAGCGACGGTCGGCAATCCGCGGCGCGACCGCCGCCTCGCACCCCTGAACAGGAATGACCATGTCCAATGCCAGTGAACTGATCGACAGCACCGTGAAGGCCAACGACGTGGTGCTGTTCATGAAGGGGACGAAGCAGTTCCCCATGTGCGGCTTCTCGGGCCAGGTGGTCCAGATCCTCGACTATGTCGGCGTGCCCTACAAGGACGTCAACGTGCTCGAGAACGACGACATCCGCCAGGGCATCAAGGACTATTCCAACTGGCCGACGATCCCGCAGCTCTACGTCAAGGGCGAGTTCGTCGGCGGCTGCGACATCGTCCGCGAGATGTTCCAGGCGGGCGAGCTGCAGAGCCTGATGGCCGACAAGGGCGTCGGCGCGGGCCAGACGGCCGGCTGACGCGATCCTCCGTCGCCCTCCGGCTCGACCGGAGGGCCCGGCTCGCGCTGGCCGGGGAAGAAGGAAGCTGGGTGCTCCGGTCAAGCCGGAGCATGACGGTGGCGGGGGCGTCCCGCTCTCCTCCGTCGGCCTCTGGCTCGCCCGGAGGGCCCCGCTTGCAGGTGGTGTCGGATCGAGCTGGATGCTCCGGTCAAGCCGGAGCATGACGGCGGTGGGGGAAACCCCGGACAGCGCCTGACACGCTCCGCCGCCCTCGGGCCGCGCGGTTCAGCGCGGCAGGTAATACCGGGCCTGTCCCCCGGCCTCGTCGGTTCTGGCCAGGCCGGTCTCGACCAGCGTTTGCAGGACCTGCGCGATCCGGTCGCGGCGCCTGGCCGTGTTGCGGCCGTCGAACGCGCCGGCGATGGCGTCGGGCTGCGTCGGGGCCGGGGCCCTGGCGAGAAGGTCGCGCACCAGCCTGATCTGCTCCAGCCCGTCGGCGGGCCATTTCGGACGCTCCGCGCTGGCGGGCAGGTCGATGTCGAGGGTGCCGACATGCTCGCCCACGGCCCTGGGCGCATTCGCCCCCAGCTTCGGTATCTGGTAGTCGGGCCGCAGCCAGCGCACGACGCCCCTCTTCTCCTCCGCCGCCCGCTCCCGGTTGAGCGCGACCAGCCGCGACAGAAGCTCCTCCTCGGCGCGCTCCTGCGCCTTGGACTTGTGGGGCGAGGGCAGGGTCGCTCCGGGTTTTCCGACCAGGTCGGGGATCAGGTCGTCCCAGCCATAGGCGGCGAGCACGGCGCGGTCGATGTCGTCGTGGATCTCCTTCAGCACCGAGACCAGCCCGGCCCGATGCACGTCATGCTCGGCGTCGGTGAGCGGCGGCACGTCGCAGCCGTTCTCCAGCTCCCGCAGCCGCTCCAGCGCGTTGTAGAGCCCGGTCATGGTGAGGAAGGAGTGCTCGGCTAGCCGGTCCTTGCGGAAGGTGTCGAGGTGCTCGCCGAGTTCGCGCAGGCGGTCTTGTTGGGCGCGGAGAGGATCGTTGGCCGGAAGCGCAGGGTCGATGCAGAGGGGGAAGGGGAAGAAGTTGAAGCACTCCGAGTGATTATAGTTGTTATCGTTACCTTTTCCGAGTTTTGCCCATTCCCCGGCCCAAACCAAGTGAGGCCTCGACGAAAGGGCGCTGAGTAGAGCCGGGCTGCTATGCGCGATCACAACAACTTTGGCGTCGCAAAGTGTATCAATTGCCTCGAACTGAAAAACCCTTTGACGTGCGGTGCGACACGTCACAATCATGCGTGAAATACCCACCAGAGCTTGACGCATCTGATTGCGCGGCTCAACGAACAGCCAGAAGTTTTCGCGGTAGGTTTCTCTCCGATTCTCGTCCCGCTCTGGCTTCACCTCATCAAGCACAATCTGGAACAGTTCTGGAAATTGGGTTTCAGCAGCAATTCGATCCAGTCCGTAAAAATCGATGATCTTTCGCGGCCGGCGCCTGTCCGTCAGGTCACTTCCAATTATGTAGTCGCGCGCAGGCCGCTCGGAGCCGAATCGTGCAATCTGTTCGTCGCTGAGACGAAACCCTAAATTACCAGGGGTAACACCTTGGTGGGCGAGGGTCGCATTTGCGAATAGATAGCCAGCCGAGTCTAAATCAGCACCAATTCTTAAGAAGGCGCCGATCTTACCCCGGGATAGAGATACAATTTCGGTGCGGTCTGTTTCATCAAAAGTACCATCTCTTACGATCTCCATACATGTGCCGTCGGCATCACCAC
>JAEWEX010000040.1 GCA_023389135.1 Pseudomonadota bacterium
GCCGAGGAAGACCGCCGCGCCCGCGGGGTTGGCGCCCAGCACCCGGTCCCCCGCGGCAGACAGCGCGACCGCCGGCGCATCGCCGACAGCCAGCGCCGCCAGCGCGGCGTCGTCGGCGAACGGATCGTGGGGGGCAGTCGTCATCGGTGGCGTTTGCTCGGCGGCGGAGGCTGGCACAGGCGGCTGGTCAGGCCGCCGATCTCTGTTAACCTCTTATTAATCCAAGCGGCGTCCCCGGTCCACGCACGGCCGGGCATTGCCGCCGGAACTGTGCCAAGAGGGTAAACGGGGCAGGCGCGCCCCGCATCTGGAGCGAGGAGGACATCATGGCCAGGAAGCCCGCCGGACCGGAGATCCCGGAGGCCGTCCGCGAGGCGGCCGAGCGCACCGTGGCGGAGGCCCGCAAGGCCATGGACCGCATGATGGACGCCACGCGCGACGTGGTTGCCCGCACCGAGACCGCCTCGCGCACCATGGGCGACGAGACGGCCGCCGCGCGCGACCGTGCGCTGGGCGCTGCAGAGGCAAGCATCGCGGCGGCCCTGGAACTCGCCGACCGCCTGGCGAAGTCTCGGACGCTGGAGGAGATCGCCGGCCACCAGGCGGCGTTCGCGCGCTCCCAGATGGAACTCGCCGCCCGCCACGCCCGCGAGATGGGCGAGGCCGGGCTGCGCTTCGCCCAGGAGGCGATGAAGCCGCCGCGGTGAGCCGCAGGCCGGCCCCGCCCTGATCCTCTTGTGCATTGCAAGATTTATGTTGCAATGCACAATAAGCGCGCTATATGAGTTTCCGGAGAGCGGGACGACGCGTCTCCGCGAGCGCGCGCCATCGGCGGGACGCGCCGCCGTATCCCTGATGCCGCCGAACTGACGAGAGAGGATTTCTCCATGGCAACGTCGAAAGCTGCCCCGAAGACCTCCACCGTGACCGAGTTCCCGGCGCTTCCCAAGATCGAGGTGCCGGAGGCCGTTCGCGCGGTGGCCGAGAAGAGCGTGACCCAGGCGAAGGCCGCCTACGAGACCATGAAGACCAGCGCCGAAGAGGCGACCGACATGCTCGAGGAAGGCTTCGCCAAGGCCTCGAAGGGCTACACCGAGCTGGGCCAGAAGGCCATCGAGGCCGCCCGCGCCAACACCAACGCCATGTTCGACTTCGCTGCGGCGATGATGGGCGTGAAGTCGGTGAGCGAGGCGATCGAGCTGCAGTCGGCCCATGCCCGCCAGCAGTTCGACCTGGTGTCCGCGCAGTCGCGCGACATGGCCGAGACCGTCGGCTCCATCGCCGGCGACGTCTCCAGGCCCTATCAGGCCGTCGCCGCCAGGGGCTTCGCCTTCGGCAAGTGACCGACCCACTGCGGCCGCGCTTTCGGCGCAGGCCCGGAGACCGGCCCGGCCCCAAGCCGGGCCGTTCGCGTTTCGGCCCCCGTCGGCACACCGGCCTTGCCGCGACGGCGGATTTCGACTAGGACGATCCCGCTTCCGGGCCGCCGTAGCTCAGTTGGTTAGAGCGCCAGATTGTGGATCTGGAGGTCCCCCGTTCAAGCCGGGGCGGCGGTACCAAGAAGCCACCGGGGCTCCGGCCTCGACATCCGCTCATCCAGTGACGTTCCCCGGGCTCGCGCCGCGTCTGCTGAATCCTTGCTGCGCTGCGTTGCAACAACGGGTATGACACGCGCACCGCTCATGCCGTCGGTGGCGATCCCGGAGCGGCGCGAAGAGGATCATGTCCATTATCGAGAACGAGAAGCTGGTGGCGCTGCGGGACCGGCTGCAGGCCGCGCTCCACGAACTGGTCGCCCAGGCCGCCAATGCCGACGCCATGCCGGGCGACAAGGCCCTGCGCAAGATCGCCGATATCGAGATGGCGATCGGGGCGGTGGAGGCGATGCTGGAGCGCTAGCCACCCGCACCGGGCGCCGGCGTGCGTCGCGGAAGGATCAGGCGCCTTCCCGGATCGTCACCTCGACGGTCAGCAGGCTGCGGCCGTCGGCGTCGAGCACCTCAATGCCGGTCCTGCCGCCCGGACGTCTGCGCCCGCTGCGGTCGAGCAGCACTTCTCCGCAGGCGCGCACCGCCTCCTCGCGGGCGAGGTCGAGCGACGGCAGATCGAGGATGATGGGCTCCTCGCCGGTGCCCTCCGGCTCGAGCGCGCGAAACCGATAGACCGCCATTTCAGGATCTCCTTCGATCACCGAAGCCCGGCTCGCCGGGTATGTTCCCGGCGGCGGTGCTTTCCGCGCCGCCTCGCGCGCCGTGGCCGGATCGCCGAAACCGTTCGGCCCAACATATGTAAGTGACCCGCCCTGGCCATGGCCGGTAGCTACATGCCGAAGCCGGGCAAACCGGAATTCCACGACCGCGGGGAGCGACGCCGTGCAGGCACCATCGGCCAGGGAGCGCTTGACCGCGCTCAGGGAAGCCATCGTCACCGCCGACCGCGTGACCGCCCCCGCCATTCTGCCGACGACGCTGAAATGGGCCTGCCACGCCGCGCGGGCCCAGAGCGGCCCGTCGGCCTCGCTCGAACAGGCGATGAAGGATCTGGAGCACGATGTGAGGCAGCTGGCCGACTGCTCCTGGCCGGCGGAAGGCGGCCTGGATGCCGGCGTGAGCCTGCTGCGGTCGGTGGCGCTCGCCACGCTGGCGCGGGTCGAGCAGCTGCTGTTCGATTGCCGCGCCCCTACTGCAGGCGACGGGGCCGTCGCGCCTGCGGACGGCGGCGCCCGCGGCTAGGCTCCGGCCCGTTCGGACGGTCCGCGCGCTCTCAGCGCGGCTCGCGGGTCAGGCTCAGATAGGTCGGGTCGAAATCCGCGAACTCGAACAGCCCGTCGACATCGTGGATCCTGACGCTGCGGCTCTGCCAGGTGATCAGCCCCGTGGCCCGCAGTTTCTGCACCGTGCGGTTGGTGTGCACCGTGGACAGCCCCAGCATGTCGGCCAGCTGCTCCTGCGTGAAGGGGAAGTCGTAGGCGTCGCCAGAAACGGCGCCCACGATCTGCAGGCGCACATACAGGTCGCAGATGATCTGCGCCAGGTGCGCGACGGGCTGCCGGCGGCCGAGGCAGACGATCCAGTTGCGCTGGATGGCGCCGTCGATGGCCGTCATCGCGAACAGCAGCCGGCCCAGATGCGGCCATTGCGCCGCCAGCTCGCGCCGGGCCTGGTGCGGAACGAACGCCACCCGGCAGTCCGTGAGGGCGGATATCGAGTGGTCCAGCACCCTCAGCAGCAGGCCGTGCAGGTCGATGAAATCGCCGCGCACATGCAGCGCCGAGATCTGCCGGCCGCCGCTGCGCACCACCGCCGATCGCGCGGCATAGCCATCGAGCAGCAGGCAGCTCTCCGACGGTCGCGAATGATCGGGGATGATCACGGAGCCCGCGGCGACGCCCGCCTCCCGCCAAGACAGGCTCCAAAGCGCGCCGAGCTCACCGGGTGACAGCGTGTCGCGTCGCTGCAGCGTCTGGATGAGCGGTTGCGCCGGTCCGGTCACTGATCCTCCTGACTGGTGGCCTAATCGGGCAGGGATCGAATTGTTCCGGAGGCATGGCGGGCCTCGCCCGCAGCGACACGGATCGACCGCCGCCGATCCTCTGCCGGCGCGTCAGGTCGGCGACGACAGCGTTTCCTGAAGCCGGAGCGCCTCCGCGGCGGGCTCGTCGGTGTCGCCCGCCACCGCATAGGCATAGCCGTCCAGCATGCCCTGCGCCCGCTCCGCACCCGCGATCTTCTCCTCGGCTTCGCGAATGGCGGTGGAGATGGTGTCGATGCGGGCGCGCAGCATTCCGCCGAGGATGTCGTTGCCCGGGCGCCGGCCGAGCCGGTTCAGGTGCCGGTGTATGCGCACGCGGTGCCGCTCCATCTCGCGGATGTAGAGCCGGGCCTGCCGGATTTCCGCGCCGAGCTGGCCGCGAAGCCCCGCGACGGGATCGAAGGTGCCGGGCTCGCGTTCGTCGAGCACCATGTCGTTGACCAGCTTCTCCAGCATGATGAGCCCGCGCAGCTCGGCGGGGTCCGCAAGCTTTGGATCGTAGCCCGTGTCGTCGAACGCCTTGCGGCGCACCGGGTCGCACAGCAGCTCGTAGGCGGCGGCCACGCGGCCGAACGCATCGGGGTCGCCACCCGAATCGGGATGGGTCTCCTTTGCCTGGCGCCGGAACGCTGCCTTGATCGCCTCGCCATCGGCTTCCCGGGCGATCTTCAGGATGTCATAGGGATCGAACACCGTGGGTCCCGCGCCGAACTCGTGCTGCGCCGCAAGCATACCGGCCGCGCGCCGGCCTCGACAGCCCAAATGCCGGCGCCGCCGCCGCGGGCTTGAGTCGACCGCGTCCCGCGGCGAAGCTGGCGCAGCCGCGGCGCTCCGCGCGAAGCGGCCGGCGCTGTCGCGGGATCTGTCCGGCAGGAGTTTGCGGAAATGCCATCTGCCGGGAGGTTCGGGGCCAGCAATGCGGCGGCGTCGGACCTCGTGCTGGTGGGGGGCGGCCATGCCCATGTGCATGTCCTTGCCGCATTCGCGGCGAAGGCCGTCCCGGGCCTGCGGCTGACCCTGGTCACGCGCGATCTCCACACACCCTATTCCGGCCTGCTGCCGGGCGTCGTCGCCGGCCATTACGCCGCGCGCGACGCGCATATCGACCTGCGCGTCCTTGCCCGCCGCGCGGGCGCCCGCCTGGTGCATGGCAGCGCGGCGGGGCTCGACCGTCAGTCCCGGCGGATCATGGTCGATGCCGGCGACCCGGTCGCCTACGACATCGTCTCGCTGGACATCGGCATCGCCCCGTCGCTCGGCGACATCGACGGCGCCGCGGCCCATGCCATCCCCGTCAAGCCGATCGGCGCCTTCCTCGCGCGCTTCGACCGGCTGCTGGCGCAGGCGAGGCGCCCCGGCGGCCCGCGCCGGATCGTCGTCGTCGGCGGCGGCGCCGGCGGGGTGGAGCTGTTGCTGTCGGTGCATGCGCGGCTGTTCGCGGAAACCGGCGGGCCTCTGGATTTCGCGCTGGTCACGCGCGGGGAAATCCTGGCGACCCACAATGGCCGAGTGCGGGACGCATTCCGGCGCATCCTCGCCGAACGGGGCATCGCGCTGCACGAGCGCAGCGCCGCGGCGGCGGTCCGCCCGGGTGCGGTGGTGACGCGGGACGGCCGGATCATTCCCGCCGACGCCGTGCTGGTGACCACCGGCGCCGCCGGCCAGCCCTGGCTCGCCGGCGCCGGCCTGGTGCTGCATGACGGCTTCGTGGCGGTCGGGCCGACGCTGCAGTCGCTGGGCGACCCGGACGTGTTCGCCGCCGGCGACTGCGCGGCGCTGGTCGAGACGCCGCGCGAGAAGGCGGGGGTCTACGCCGTCAGGGCCGGCCCGCCGCTGGCGCGCAACCTCGCGCTCCATGCGCGGGGCCAGGCGCCGCTGGCGTGGCGGCCGCAGTCCCGGCATCTGGCGCTGATCACCACCGGCGAGCGCTACGCGGTGGCCTCGCGCGGGGCCTTCAAGGCGGAAGGCGCATGGGCGTGGTGGCTGAAGGACCGGATCGACCGCCGCTGGATGGCGCGCTATCGCGCGCGGGACTGACATGGCG
>JAEWEX010000084.1 GCA_023389135.1 Pseudomonadota bacterium
CACAGGCTCGTCGCCCAGCTGCTCGAGCGCGACCTGCTCAAGCGCGAACTGGACACCAAGCGCGTGCTGGCCGGCCCCCGGCTCGTGGAGTTCGGCGCCGGCGTGCTGGAGGGCGCCGTGCTGGCCGACCGGCCCCACACCATCCTGCTCGGCCTCGCCAACCGGCTGGGCGAGCACTGCCAGGTCGGCATCGTCGCCGAGGGACAGGTGCTCTATGTCGACACGGCGCGCGCCGATCGCATCATCGGCCTCCAGTTCGAGCCCGGCCGTCGCGCGCCCCTGCACTGCACCTCCATCGGCAAGCTCTACCTCGCCTCCCTGCCGCCGGCCCAGTTCGACGCATGGCTCGCCACCGCCCCGCTCGTCGCCACCACCGGCCACACGACGACCGACGCCGCCGTGCTTGCCGCCGAGGTCTCGAAGGTCCGCGCGCGCGGCTGGTCGGAGAGCCATCAGGAATATGTTGAAGGCGTCTCCGGCTGCGCCGTCCCGATCCGCCGCGACGGCCGGTTCGTCGCCGGCCTCGGCATCGCCGGGCCCGCAATCCGCCTCGACGCCGAACGCATGAAGGCGATCCTGCCGCGACTGAACGACGCCGCCCAAGCAATCGCCGCGGCGATGTAGCGCCGTCACGCCGGCCGCGCGTCCGGGCGGCTGAACCAGTGCGGCAGGAAAGCCTCGGGGATCGGACAGCGCCGGGCGATGCCGGCGATCCGCTCGCGCAGGCCGGCATCGTCGCGGCCGGGCTCGAGGTCGATCAGCGCGCCGACGATTTCGCCCAGCGCCGCGAGGTCTTGCGGGCCGATGCCGCGAATGCTCATGGCCGTGGTGCCGAGCCGCAGGCCGGCGCGGCTGACGTCCCCCGGCCGTGACGGCAGCGACACCCTGTTGGCCATGAGGCCATGGCGCTCGCAGGTGCGCTCCAGCTCGAGCGCGTCGATGGCCGTGTGGCGCAGGTCCACCACCACCATGTGCGTGTCGGTGCCGCCCAGGTAGAGCGTCATGCCCGCCCGGCTCAGAACATCCGCGAGGGCGGCCGCATTGCGCAGGATGGCCGCCATCAGCCCGCGGAATTCCGCCGTGCCGGCGAAATGGAACAGCGCGGCCCGCGCCGCCACGATGTGCGCGCCGGGCGCGCCCTGTAGGCCGGGAAACAGTTCGCGGTCGATGGCGTCGGCGATGTCCGCCTGGCTCAGAATCAGCCCGCCGGTGCGCGGGCCGCAGAAGGTCTTGTGGGTCGATGTGGTGACCACGTCCGCGCAGGACGCGGGGCTCGGCAGCAGCCCTGCGGCCACCAGCCCCGAGACATGCGCGATGTCGGCGAACAGCCGCGCACCGGTCTCCCGCGCGATCCCCGACAGCGCCGTGAAGTCGATGGCGCGCGGAAACGAGGTCGAGCCGGCGACGATGACCGCCGGCTCGTGCTCGCGCGCCAGCCGCCGTGCGGCGTCGAGGTCGAGCGTGCCGGCGGCCTCGTCCGCGCCGAAGCGCACCACCCGGTAGTCGCGGCCCGCCAGATGGTAGTCGGCGCCATGGGAGTGATGCCCGCCGGCGCTCTCGTCGAACGCCAGGATCGTGCCGCCCGGGGGCACCAGCGCGCGCATCACCGCGATGTTGGCGATGGTGGAGGACAGGGCCTGGATGTTGGCGCGCTCCGCGCCGAACAGGCGGCAGGCGCGCTCCAGGGCCAGCGTCTCGATGCGGTCGAACACCGCGCAGCCCGCGACGCCGCGGGCGCCTGGATACCCGTAGGCGTTCTTGTTGACCAGCAGCGAGGCTTCCGCCTCCAGCGTGCTGCGCGGGCAGTAGCTCTCGGATGCGATCAGGTTGACGGTGGCGAGGTTGCGCCGCTCCTCCTGCGCCAGCAGGTCGGCGAGCGCCGGGTCCATGGCCGCGAGCGGCAGCCCGAAGGCCGGTGAGTGGGTCAGGGGATCGGTGGTCGTCATAGCTGGTGCCCCTCGCGGAAGCGGCTGAGGAAGGACTGCAGCCGCTCGGTCGCGGGCCGCTCGAACAGCTCGCGCGGCGGCCCCTCTTCCTGGATCACCCCGTCGGCCATGAACACGACCCGGTGGGCGAACTCCCGGGCGAACGGCATCTCGTGGGTCACGATCATCATGGTCATGCCGTCCTCCACCAGCTTGCGCATCACCGCCAGCACCTCCCCCACCAGCTCCGGATCGAGCGCGGAGGTCACCTCGTCGAACAGCATGGCGCTCGGCTGCATCGCCAGCGCGCGGGCGATGGCGACGCGTTGCTGCTGGCCGCCCGAGAGGTTTGCGGGATAGGCGTCGCGCTTGTCGGCCAGCCCGACCCGGTCGAGCAGGTCGCAGGCGATCTCCTCTGCCTGCCCCCGCGCCATGCCCTTGACCTTGACGGGCGCCACCGCGACGTTCTTCAGAACCGTCATGTGCGGAAACAGGTTGAAGCTCTGGAACACCATGCCGACCCTGGCGCGCATGGCGGCGATCTCGCGCTCCTTCTGGCGCCGGCGGCGGCCGTCGGGACCGCGGACATAGCCGATGGGCTCGCCCGAGATGCGGATCTCGCCGCCCTGGAACTCCTCCAGCAGGTTGACGCAGCGCAGCAGCGTGGTCTTGCCCGAGCCGCTCGGCCCGATGACCACCACCGCCTCGCCGCGGTTGACCGTGGTCGACACGCCCTTGAGCACCTGGTTGGCGCCGTAGGCCTTCTCGACCCGGTCGATCTCGATCTCCGGCACCGGTTCAGTGGACATAGCTGACGCGTCTCTCCAGGTAGCGGCCGTAGCAGGACAGCGCGAAGCAGATGACGAAATAGAGCACCGCGACGCCCGCGAAGATCTGGAACGCCGCCAGCGTCCGCTCCACGATCTGGCGGCCGGCCAGCGTCAGCTCCCAGAGCCCGATGATGGAGACCAGCGAGGTGCCCTTCACCAGCATGATGCAGGTGTTGACGTAGGGCGGGCCCGCCAGCCTCAGCGCCTGCGGCACGATCACGGTCAGGACGGTGCGCCGGCCGTACATGCCCAGCGCCCGCGCCGCGTCCCACTGGCCCGCGGGAACGGCCTGCACGGCGCCGCGGAACACGTCCGACATGAAGGCGGAGAAGTAGAGCGCCAGCACCAGGATGCCGCCCGAGAGCGGATCGAGGTCAAGCCCCGCATAGGGCAGGATGTAGTACATCCCGAACAGCAGCACGAGCAGCGGCACGCCGCGCATCACGTAGAGGAACACCTCCACCAG
>JAEWEX010000193.1 GCA_023389135.1 Pseudomonadota bacterium
GTGGTGGAACACGGACTGTTCATCGAAGTGGCTGACGAGGCCCTGATCGCCGGCGCCGCCGGGGTCACGCGGCTTCGCGCACCGGCCCGCCGCAGCGGCGGCCGTAGTTTTGCTGGAGGTAACGCCGCATGATCTTCCTTCGCCGCATCCTGTCCGCCGCGGCCGTCGCCGCCTGCATGCTCGCCGGCCCGGCGTCGGCGCAGCCCGCCAATGTAAGCCCCGAGCAGCTTGCGCTCGCCCGGGCGGTCATCGACTTCACCGGCGCCGGCGGCTCGTTGCGCGGCGTCATCCCGCAGGTTCTGGCGGACGCGCGCGGCCTGCTGCTGCGCCAGCGGCCGGAGCTCCAGGCCGACCTCGACCAGGTGATCCTGCAGGTCGACGAGGAGTTCGACGCCCGCCGCACCGAGATCCTCGACCGGATCGCCGCCATCTACGCCCAGTCCTTCTCCGAGCAGGAGCTGCAGCAGATCGCGGCGTTCTACCGCTCCGACGCCGGCCGCAAGATGACCGAGCAGCTTCCCGGCATCCTGGACCAGTCGTTCCGCACCATGCAGGTCTGGAGCCAGGAGGTCAGCGTCGACGTCATGCAGGCGGTCCGCACCAAGCTGGAAGAGCGCGGCCACAAGTTCTGAGCCTGCGATCCCCGGGGCCGGCATGACCCACGACCTGGACTTCTTCGTCATCGGCGGCGGCTCCGGCGGCGTCCGGTCGGCGCGGATCGCGGCCGCTCACGGCGCCCGCGTCGGCATCGCGGAGGAGCACCGCTTCGGCGGGACCTGCGTCATCCGCGGCTGCGTCCCCAAGAAGCTGTTCGTCCTGGCGAGCCGTTTCCATGACGCCTTCGAGGACGCCGCCGGCTTCGGCTGGACCGTGGGCGAGGCGGCGTTCGACTGGACCGCGCTCAAGGCGGCAAAGGACAAGGAAGTCCAGCGCCTCGCCGAGGCCTACGAGCGCAACCTCGACCGCGTCGGCGTCGCGCTCCACCGCGCCCGCGCGACGGTTGCGGGGCCCAACCGGGTGGCGCTCGCCGACGGCACGACGGTGAGCGCGGCCAACATCCTGATCGCCACCGGAGGGCGCCCGCACGTGCCGGAAATCGCCGGCATCGAGCACGCCATCGTCTCCGACGACGTGTTCGAGCTCGAGGCGCTGCCGGAGACCATGCTGATCGTGGGCGGCGGCTACATCGCGGTGGAGTTCGCCGGCCTGCTGCAGCGGCTGGGCGTGGCGGTGACGCTGGTCCATCGCGGCCCCATGCTGCTGTCGGGCTTCGACGACGACCTGAGGCTCGGCACCATGGAGGGCCTCGCCGCCGCGGGCGTCACGCTGCGGATGGACGACACGGTCATCGAAATCGAGGCGGATGGCGACCTGCGCTGGGCGACCTTCGCCGGCGGCGAGCGGGCCGCCTTCGGCGCGGTGTTCTTCGCCACCGGCCGGCGTCCCTATGTGGACGGGCTCGGGCTCGAGGCTGCCGGCGTGGAGCTGTCGCGCCACGGTGCGATCAGGGTCGATGCCGGCTCGCGGTCCAGCGTGCCTTCGATCTTCGCGGTGGGCGACGTCACCGACCGCGTGAACCTGACGCCCGTGGCCATCCGCGAGGGCCATGCGCTGGCCGACACGCTGTTCGGCGGCAAGCCCTGGACGGTCGACCACGACGTGGTCGCCTCGGCGGTGTTCTCCACGCCCGAGATCGGAACCGTCGGGCTGACCGAGGAGGTCGCCCGCGGCCAGGGCCGCGACATCGACGTCTACCGCGCCCGCTTCCGCCCCATGAAGCACACCCTGTCGGGCCGCGACGAGCGCACGCTGATGAAGCTGGTGGTCGATGCGGAAAGCGACCGCGTGCTGGGCGTCCACATCCTCGGCGAGGACGCGGGCGAGTTGATCCAGGCGGTCGCCATCGCCGTCACCATGGGCGCCACCAAGGCCGACTTCGACCGCACCATCGCGGTCCACCCCACCGCGGCCGAGGAACTGGTGACCATGCGCGAGAAGGTCTCCGTTCCCAATCCCGGCGGCGCGTAGCCGATTTCGCCGCCTTGCCCTTCTCCCATGGGGAGAAGGTGGCCCGAAGGGCCGGATGAGGGGATCTGTCCGCATGCGGCTCTGAGGCTCTGCACTGCCCCCGATCCACGCTCCGCTTGGCTGAACCTCGCCGTTGAGGCTATAACCCCCGCCTCCGGGCCCGGGGCGAAAGGCTCCGCCCGGCAGGATGTTGAGTGGAGGACGAAGCAATGGCGCAGTCGTGGAGCCCGGACAGCTGGAGGTCGAAGCCGATCCTTCAGGTTCCCGCCTATCCGGACGAGGCCGTCCTGGCGGCGGTCGAGACCCAGCTTGCGACGTTTCCGCCGCTCGTCTTTGCAGGCGAGGCGCGCAAGCTGAAGCGCCAGCTAGCCAGCGTGGCCGAGGGCCGCTCGTTCCTGCTCCAGGGCGGTGACTGCGCCGAGAGCTTCGCCGAGCACCAGGCGGACAACATCCGCGATTTCTTCCGCGTCTTCCTGCAGATGTCGGTGGTGCTGACCTATGCGGCGGCGTCCCCGGTGGTGAAGGTCGGCCGCATCGCGGGCCAGTTCGCCAAGCCCCGCTCGGCCGACACCGAGACCATCGACGGCGTGACGCTGCCGAGCTATCGCGGCGACATCATCAACGATCCGGAATTCACGACCGCCGCCCGCGTTCCCGATCCGCACCGGCTGCTCCGCGCCTACCGCCAGTCGGCGGCGACGCTCAACCTGCTGCGCGCCTTCGCGACCGGCGGCTACGCCAATCTCGATCAGGCGCATCAGTGGATGCTTGGCTTCGTCAAGGAGAGCCCGCAGTCGAGCCGCTACAGGGAAATCGCCGATCGCATCACTGAGGCGCTGGAC
>JAEWEX010000245.1 GCA_023389135.1 Pseudomonadota bacterium
GCCTCGGCGAAGAACAGCCAGCGCTCCGTCAGCATGCCCGGCGCCTGGGCGATCACCGCCAGCACGGCGGCGAACACGGCGAGCGCGCCGCCGGCCAGCAGCGCCACCACCGTCAGCGCAAGCGGGATGGCGAAGGCCAGCGCATGGACGACGAGGCGCAGCTTGGCCGCGTGCTTGCGGGCTATGCGGTAGCCCATCTCCTTCAGGAGATAGTTCTCCTCCGTATGCGGCCACTCCACCGAGCGCACGGTGCCGCCCTCCAGGCCGGTGGCGCTGTTGAGCGTCGACACCTGCCCGAGCGCGTCGTTGTGGCGCCACGTCATGATCTTCCAGACCCAGCCGGCGACGATGGCGAGCGCGGCGATCACGCCCACCGCCGGCAGCGCCAGGCCGAACAGGTGCAGCAGCGCATTGAACAGCACCGCTCCCGTCATGCCGGCGAACAGGACGTAGCCCGGCAGCGTGAAGCTGCTCGACCACTGGGCGATGGGCCTGAGCGAGGCGTAGATCATGGCGGTGGTGCAGACGGTCACCACCGCGCCGACGGCCGCCAGCAGCCCCATGAGTGCGACCCAGCCGTCGAGCCGGCCGAGGAACACCCAGCCGATGGCGAACAGGCCCGCCGGGACATAGGTCGCCACCGAGAACACGCCCTCGCGCGACAGCCACGAGGTGCGCCACTGCGAGAACGCCCGCCAGGCCCGCTCCGGCCGCCCCAGATGGGCGGTGGAGGACAGCAGTCCGGCCGAGATCAGCGCCAGCGCGAGCCCCAGCCCGATCAGCCCGAGCCACAGATCCGGCGGCACCAGCCCGAGCGCGGCGAACACGCCGAGCAGGGCCAGCAGGCCGTAGCCCGCGCCCGAGGCGGTGGTGAAGAAGACGACGGAGAAGGCGGGATGCATCGGCGGCCTACCTGGACAGAACGCGGTCGACCCAGCCGAGGAAGCCGCCCTCGGCCGTGACGGGCGCCAGCGCCGGGGCGGGCACGCTCGCCGCCCGCTCGGTGCGCGCGCGCGGCGGCAGGTACTTGTTGGTCGGCCTGTAGCCCAGCTCCGGCATCAGGTCGACGCCGCCGCGCTCCTCCACCAGCCTTGAGACCGCGGAGGTGGGGTCGCCCAGGTCGCCGAAATGGCGCGCGCTGGTGGGGCAGGCCGCGACGCAGGCCGGCACCCTGTCCTCTTCGGCGATGTTGTCGTTGTAGATGCGGTCGACGCACAGCGTGCACTTCTTCATGACGCCGACATCGGTGTCGAATTCGCGCGCGCCGTAGGGGCACGCCCAGCTGCACAGCTTGCAGCCGATGCACTTGTCCTCGTCCACCAGCACGATGCCGTCGGAGGTGCGCTTGTAGGATGCGCCGGTGGGGCACACGGTCACGCAGGCGGGTTCGGCGCAGTGCAGGCACGAGCGCGGGAAATGGACGGTGCGCCCGCCCATCTCGGTGGAATGCTCGTAGGTGTGGACGCGGTTGAACCACACCCCGTCGGCGTCGCCGCCATAGGGGTTGAGGTCGGTCAGCGGCGCCATGTGGCCGCCGGTGTTCCACTCCTTGCAGGAGGTCACGCAGGCCTGGCAGCCGACGCAGGTGTCCAGGTCGATGACCAGCCCGAGCTTCTTGTCCGTGGTCGCGGGAACGCAGGTCACTTCGTGGCCTCCCTGGCGGCGCGGAAACTCTCGCCATAGGCGAGCTTGTCGGGCGCTTCCGCTACGTGGGGCGGGCGCGGCAGCCGTTCGAATTGCGGCTCGGTGATCCCCGCTTCCTCCGGCGCGCATTTTGCGATGCGCACGCGCAGGTCGAACCAGGCCGCCTGGCCGGTCACGGGATCGGAGTTGGAATAGCGCCGGCCGCGCGCGTCGGGCGGCAGCAGGTCGCCGATGGCGTGGTTGAGCAGGAAGCCGCGGGTCGCCTCGCCGGCGTCGTCCTTCAGGGCCCAGGCGCCGCGGCGCTTGCCGATGGCGTTCCAGGTCCAGACCGTGTCGGGGTTGACGCCGTCCACGAGCCGGATCTGGCCCTTCACCTTGCCGTTGACGCTCTCGATCCACACCCAGTCGTCGTCGGCGAGCCCGAGCTTGCCGGCGGTCCCGCGGTTCACGAACAGCCGGTTCTGGCTGGTGATCTGGCGCAGCCAGGCGTTCTGCGAGCCCCATGAGTGGTACATGTGCATGGGCCGCTGCGTCAGCGCGTGCAGCGGATAGGCGTCGGCCTCGATGGCCGCCTCCTCGAACGGCGCGTACCAGATCGGCAGCGGGTCGAAATAGGTCTCCACGCGCTGGCGGTCCGCCTGCGGCGGCACCACCGGACCGTGCCCGCGGGCCGCAAGGCGGAATTTCTGCAGCGGCTCGGAATAGAGCTGGAAGACGATGGGCTCGGCCTTGGGGATGAAGCCCATCTGCACCGCGAAGTCGAGATAGGACCGGCTCGCCATCTTGTAGTAGCGCTGGTCCGGCTCCAAATCGTGGTGCCAGAAGCCGCCATTGGCGATGTACTGGTCGAGCTGGCGCGGATTGACCTCGCCCTTGCCGATCTTGGTGCCGTCCGGGCCGCGGAAGCCGGCCAGCGGGCCGATGCCGGGCGTGCGCTCGTGGTTGACGATGTAGTCGGCGTAGTCGCGGAACTTGGCCGAGCCGTCCTCGTTGACGAAGCCGGGCAGGCCGATGCGGGCGCCAAGCTCGATCAGCACCGTCTGGAACGGGCGGACGTCGCGGTCCGGCTCCAGCACCGGGTGGCGGATGGCGTCGCCCGGGCCGTCGGCATGGCTGATGGGCCGGTCCAGCAGGCTGATGCAGTCGTGCCGTTCCAGGTAGGTGGTGTCCGGCAGCACCAGGTCGGCGAACGGCACCGTCTCGGAGAAATAGGCGTCCGAATAGATGATGAAGGGGATCTTGTAGTTCCCCGCCTCGTCCTTGTCGGTCAGCATGGTGATGGTGTCGACGGTGTTCATCGACGAGTTCCACGCCATGTTGGCCATGTACATGAACAGCGTGTCGATGGGATAGGGATCGCCCGCCCACGCGTTGCGGATCACCGTGTGCATCAGGCCGTGGGCGGCGACCGGCGCCTCCCACGAATAGGCCTTGTCGATGCGCACGGGGCCGCCGGCCTCGTCCACCAGCAGGTCTTCCGGCCCCAGCACGAAGCCGAGCGGCATGCCGTCGAGCGGCGTGTCAGGCCGCCCGCCATTCTTGCCGGCGGGCTTGGGGCCCGGGGGCGGCGCCTTCGGGTATGGCGGCTTGAAGCGGAAGCCGCCGGGCACGTCCACCGTGCCCAGCAGCACCTGCAGCAGGTGGATCGCCCGGCAGGTGTGGAAGCCGTTGGAATGGGCCGAGATGCCGCGCATGGCGTGCATGGCGACCGGGCGGCCCTTCATGGTCTCGTGGCGGCGGCCGGCCCAGTCGGTCCAGGCGACGGGCAGCTCGATGGCCTGCTCGAAGGCGACATAGGCAAGCTCGGCCGCGACCCGGCGGATGGTCTCCGCCGGGATGCCGCAGCGGGCGGCGACCGCCTCGGGGGCGTATTCCTCGCTCGCATAGCGCTCGGCGATGAGCTGGAACACGGGCACGCAGCGGCGGCCGTTGACCTCGACCTCGCCGGCCATGGCCGGGTCGAGGCCCGGCGCCAGCGCGTCGGCGGCGCGGCCGTTGGCCTTGTCCCACGCCAGCAGCTTGCCGTCGCCGTCGCGCAGGAACAGCCCGTCATCGGCGGCGCCCGGCTCCCGGATCACCAGCACATGGGCGTTGGTGTAGCGGGCGAGATAGTCCAGGTCGACGCGGCCGGCCTTGACCAACTCGTGCACCAGCGCCAGCACGAACAGCCCGTCCGTGCCCGGCCGGATGCCGATCCACTCGTCGGCGATGGCGTTGTAGCCGGTGCGGCAGGGGTTGACCGAGACCACCTTGGCGCCGCGCGCCTTGAGCCGGCCGAGCCCGATCTTGATGGGATTGCTGTCATGGTCCTCGGCGACGCCGAACAGCATGAAGTAGCGGGTGTTCTCCCAGTCCGGCTCGCCGAACTCCCAGAACGCGCCGCCGATGGTGTAGAGCCCGCCGGCCGCCATGTTGACCGAGCAGAAGCCGCCATGGGCGGCGAAGTTCGGCGTGCCGAAGCGCGCCGCCCACCAGCCGGTGAGCGACTGCGACTGGTCGCGGCCGGTGAAGAAGGCGAGCTTCTTGGGCTCGGTGGCCCGGATGTGCTTCAGGCGGTCGGCGGCGATGGACAGCGCCTCGTCCCACTCGATCTCGCGGAACTCGCCGGAGCCGCGCTCGCCGGTGCGCAGCAGCGGCTTCTTCAGCCGCGCCGGGCTGTAGTGCTGCATGATGCCGGCGGAGCCCTTGCCGCACAGCACGCCCCGGTTCACCGGGTGGTCCTTGTTGCCGTTGATGTAGCGGATCTTGCCGTCCTTGACGTGGACGTCGATGCCGCAGCGGCAGGCGCACATGTAGCAGGTGGTCTTGGCGATGCGGTCGCCGACGACCGGGGACGTCTCGACGCCGTCGCCCTCCGCGGGGGCGCGGGTGTCGGCCAGCGGGCGCTGGGACGGCGCGGAGTTCGCGCCGCGCATCCGGCCGCTCACGAGGCCTGCCGGGTGTCGCTGTGCAGGCCGCGCGCCATGGCCTTGGGGCCGGGGCCGCGCATGTAGTGCTTCTCGGGGCGGTAGCCGTCCCGGGACATGGCCTCGCGCATGGCGGCCGCCGTTCGCGCGAGCCCGTTCGTCATCTTGCGAACGAGGGCGAGGCCGGCGAGCTGCGCGAGGGGCATGATGCGTCTCCTTGAAATCGTTCCAGAAAGTGCCCCATCATGACCGTTCGATCAAACGCATTGTTCTTTTCATTTTGATCGATCTGTCCGATGAATAGGCCATGACCCTCGACCAGCTCCGCATCTTCGTCGCGGTCGCCGAGCGCGGCCACGTCACCCGTGCGGCCCAGGACCTCGGCATGACGCAGTCGGCGGTGTCCGCCGCCATCGCCGCGCTGGAGGAGCGCTACGCCGCAACCCTGTTCGACCGCATCGGCCGCGGCATCACGCTGAGCGAGACCGGGCGGCGGTTCCTGCCGGAGGCGCGCGCGGTGCTGGACCGCGCCGCCGCCGCCCGCTCGGCGCTGGAGGACATGTCGGGTCTCGCAACCGGCACGCTGGCCATCGCGGCCAGCCAGACCATCGCCAGCTACTGGCTGCCGCGCCGCCTGTCCGCGTTCCACGAGGCCCATCCCGGCGTCAGGCTCGACATCTCCATCGGCAACACCCACCAGGTGGAGGAGGCGGTGATCGAGGGCGCCGCCGATGTCGGGCTGGTGGAGGGGCCCACGCGGCACCGGTCGCTTGAGCGCATCACGGTGGATGCCGACCGGCTCGTGCTGGTGGTGGGCGCGGGCGAGCCTGAGCCCGTGCGCATCGGGCCGGGGCGGCTCGACCTGCGGTCCATGCGCTGGGTGATCCGGGAGGAGGGCTCGGGCACCCGCGCCATCCTGGAGGAACTGGCGCGGCGCGAGGGGCTGGAGTTCGAGGAGCTGAAGATATTCCTCGTGCTGCCGGGCAACGAGGCGGTGCGCGAGGCGGTGGAGGCGGGCGCGGGCGCCACCATCATCTCCGAGCATGTGGTCGCGCGCGACATCGCGGCGGGGCTGCTCCGCGCCATCCCCATCGAGCTGCCGCAGCGCAACTTCGCCCTGGTGCGCCACCGCGACCGCCACGCCAGCGCCGCCCAGACGGCGCTGGTCGAGCTGCTGGCGGGCGGCTGAGCCGGCGGCTACTCCCCGTCGGACAGGATGGTGACGCGGCCCTCGGCCGGCTCGATGCGGAGCCGCTGGCCGGTCCGGAACAGCGCGGTCACGTCGCCGGCCTCGAACCGGTCCACCATGGCCATCTCGGCGAACGCCGCCCCCTGCGCGACGATGGGGTTGACGCGGTTGAACACCAGCGCGGCGGGCTTGACGTCGCGCGCCGCCATCTCCCGCAGCATCCAGGCCGAGGCGACGCCGCCCTTGACGGTGTTCAGCACAAGGATGCGGTCGCGGTAGTCCTGGCCGTAGAGGGCATGGGCGGGGCGCGAGAACACCCCCTTGATGCGGTCGAGGTCGTATCGGGCGGAGAAGTCGTCGGCGGCGACCAGCGCGACGCCCTCCACGGTGGGGCCGGTGCCCCGGTGGCAGTTGAACACGCGCGCCATCACATCACCTTCCCGGCCACCGCGCTGTCGACGCAGCGCTCCATCGTCCCAAGCGTGGGCTTATATCCGTAGCCGCCGATGATGTTCACCAGCTTGGCGGAGTTGGTCATCAGCCGGCTCCAGCCGTTCGCCTCGGCCATCTCGCGGGCGTAGCTCTGGTAGAAGCACACGCCCGACAGGACCACCGCGCCGGATGCCTCGATGCGGGCGGTGAGGCCCATGCGGTCGGCGGCGGACTTGATCTCCGGCGAGGTGGCGGCCAGCAGCGTCGTGCCCTGCGCCACCCGCCGCCCGTCCAGCAGGTCCGCCACCTTCTCCATCTCCAGCAGCGAAAGCTGCGGCGCGGAGAACACCACGACGTCGACCTTGTCGCCGCGCGCGGCGTAGTCGCCGTAGAGCGCCTCGATGTCGGCGGCGGTGATGGCGGAGGCCTCGGGCACGGCGCCGTCGAACGCGTCGGCGACGGTCGCCGCCTCGGGCGTCACGCCCGGCATGTGGAACATGGCCACCGAGCCGAAGCTCGCCAGCGCCGCGCCGAAATGCTTGAGGTCGTCGGAGGAGGGGGCGTGCGATATGCCCGCCACCACCGGCACCTGCCAGTAGCTGGTGGTGCGCCGGCCGACCACGGCCCCGAGCGCGCCCCACTCGCTGAGATCGCGCGGCGTGCGCTCCACCTGGAACAGCTTGGTCCCCGCCCGCTGGCGGTCGAGGTGGAAGCCATAGCGCGGCGTGCGGCCGGTGAGGCCGGCGGCGATGGCGGACGGGCCGCCCTCGAAGTTGGTGCGCGCGCCGAACACCGAGTTGCAGTAGATCACGACCCCGGTGTCGCCGAAGGCGACGTGCTCGCCGCGCACCGGCGGCAGGATGGTCTGGTAGTTGATGCAGGTGTTGGTGAGCAGCACGCCCATGGCCTCGAACGCCGCGATGGCGCGGGCCTCCAGCCCCGCCATGGCGTCGGTCTGCTTCAGCCGCTTGTAGGCGTCGAAGTCCACCCCGCGCGGGTCGGTGATGGTGGGGATGCGCACGCGCCGGTCCGCCTTCGGCATGGCGGCGACGCTTTCCAGCCACGCCGTGTTGGCCTCGCCCAGGCTTTCGGGGTCGGCCATGACATGGGCCTGGCCGACCTCCACGAAATCCTCGGCGTCGAAGAAGTCCCCGACGGCGATCTGGTGGCGGATTGCCCACTGGCGCGCGGGCCCGCCCTCGCCCGCGGCGAGGGCGCGTTCTTCGTCGTTCAGTTTCATCGCATTTGTCCCGGTAGCCAGAGAACGATCTGGGGGAAGTAGAAGACGAGGTAGAGGAACAGGATCTGGATGCCGATGAAGGGCAGCACCCCGCGCGCCAGCGTCTGCAGCGGGATGCGGCTGATGCCGTGGATCGTGAACAGGTTGATCCCCACAGGCGGCGAGATCTGCGCGATCTCCATGGCCATGACCGCGAAGATCCCGAACACCAGCGGGTCCATGCCGAGCGCCATGGCCACGGGGAAGAAGATCGGCACCGAGATCAGCAGCATCGCCGCCGATTCCAGGAACATGCCCAGCACCAGATAGGCCAGGATCACCAGCGTGATCTTGAGGAAGTCGCCGCCCGGCATGCCGGCGATGGTGCCGGCGATGGTCTGCGGCACTTCCTCATAGGTCAGGAAATGCGCGAAATACTGGCCGAACACGATCAGCATCAGCAGCATCACGGTGGTGCGCGTGGCGGCCAGGACCGCCTGCCAGATCGTGCCGCCGGTCAGCCGCTGCTGCGCGAGCCCCAGC
>JAEWEX010000298.1 GCA_023389135.1 Pseudomonadota bacterium
GAGCCTGCGCCCGGCCAGTTCGCCTCGCAGGCGCCGGCGCCCCCCGCGGCCGAGCCGACCCCGATCCGCGCCGGCGACCCGCCGCCGTCACCGCCGCCGCGCGATCGCTCCGGCGCGTATTACGACATGAAGAGCGCGATCTTCTCCGCGCTCATCGAGGCCATCGACCTCGCCCAGCTCGCCCGGCTCGACGCCGAGAGCGCGCGCGAGGAGATCCGCGACGTCGTCAACGACATCATCTCGATCAAGAATTTCGTGATGTCGATCGCCGAGCAGGAGGAACTGCTCGACGACATCTGCAACGACGTGCTGGGATTCGGGCCGCTGGAGCCGCTGCTGGCCCGCGACGACATCGCCGACATCATGGTCAACGGCGCCGGCAAGACCTACATCGAGGTCTCCGGCAAGATCCAGCTGACCGGCGTCAAGTTCCGCGACAACGCCCAGCTCCTGAACATCTGCCAGCGCATCGTCAGCCAGGTCGGCCGGCGGGTGGACGAATCCTCGCCCATCTGCGACGCGCGCCTGATGGACGGCAGCCGCGTCAACGTCATCGCGCCGCCACTGGCCATCGACGGCCCGGCCCTCACCATCCGCAAGTTCAAGAAGGACAAGCTGACGCTGGACCAACTGGTCCGGTTCGGCTCCATCAGCCAGGAGGGCGCGGAAATCCTGCGCATCCTGGGCCGCGTGCGCTGCAACACCGTGGTCTCAGGCGGCACCGGCTCCGGCAAGACCACCCTGCTCAACTGCCTGACCCGCTACATCGAGGCAGACGAGCGCATCGTCACCTGCGAGGACGCCGCCGAACTGCAGCTCCAGCAGCCGCACGTGGTCCGGCTGGAGACCCGCCCGCCGAACCTCGAGGGCGAGGGCCAGATCTCCATGCGCGACCTCGTCCGCAACTGCCTCCGCATGCGTCCCGAGCGGATCATCGTCGGCGAGGTGCGCGGGCCGGAGGCGTTCGACCTGCTGCAGGCCATGAACACCGGCCATGACGGCTCCATGGGCACGCTGCACGCCAACAGCCCGCGCGAGGCGCTGTCGCGCATGGAGGCCATGATCTCCATGGGCGGCTTCAACCTTCCCGCCCGCACCGTGCGCGAGATGATCTCCTCCTCGGTGGACGTCATCGTCCAGACCCAGCGCCTGCGCGACGGCTCGCGCCGCATCACCCACATCACCGAGGTGATGGGGATGGAAGGCGAAGTGATCACCACGCAGGACCTGTTCGTCTACGAGATCACCGGCGAGGACGCCAACGGGCGCCTCATCGGCCGCCACCGCTCCACCGGCATCGGCCGGCCGCAATTCTGGGACCGCGCGCGCTACTACAACGAGGACAAGAACCTCGCCGCCGCGCTGGACGCCTCCGAGGCGGTGAGCGCCCTCGGCACGACGGGCTGACGCGGCCATGGACATCCAGACCATCCTGGTCTTCGCCTGCGCCTCGGTGGCGGTGGGCGGCATCGCCTGGGCCCTGGTGCTGCCGCGCATGACGGGCGAGCTGCGCGCCGAGAAGCGTCGCGACCTGATCGCGGAGCGCGTCCAGGCCGGCACCGGCAATGTGCGCGCCACCCGCGACGCCGCCGCGCGCCGCACGCAGGTCGCCGAGACCATGAAGGAGCTTGAGGCACGCCAGAAGAAGCGCAAGCAGGTGCCGCTGGCCGTCCAGATCGAGCAGGCGGGCCTGACCATTTCCAAGACCCAGTTCCACATTTTCGGCGCCGTGGCCGGGCTCGTGGTCGGGCTGCTGGTGTTGGCGATGTCGCGCACGCCGTGGATCGCGGCGCTGGCGGCCTTCGCCGCCGGCCTCGGCCTGCCGCGCTGGGTGCTCGGCTACCGGCGCAAGCGCCGGCAGGCCAGGTTCCTGGAGGAGTTTCCCAACGCCATCGACGTGGTGGTGCGCGGCGTCAAGGCCGGCCTGCCGCTGGCCGACAGCATGCGCATCGTCGCCACCGAGAGCCAGGAGCCCGTCAAGGGCGAGTTCCGCGAGATCGTGGAGACCCAGGCCATCGGCGTCCCGCTCGGCGAGGCCTGCGCCAAGCTCTACGAGCGGGTCGGCGTGCCGGAGGCGAACTTCTTCGGCATCGTCGTCATGATCCAGCAGAAGTCCGGCGGCAGCCTCTCCGACACGCTGGGAAACCTGTCCAAGGTGCTGCGCGACCGCAAGAAGATGCGCAACAAGATTCAGGCCATGAGCATGGAGGCCAAGGCCTCCGCCGCCATCATCGGCGCCCTGCCCATCGTGGTGATGCTGCTGGTGTGGATCACCTCGCCCAACTACATCGAGCTGTTATGGACCACCGACCTCGGCCGGCTGATGATGGCCGGCAGCGCCATGTGGATGTTCATGGGCGTCATGGTCATGAAGAAGATGATCAACTTCGATTTCTGACCGGGGCCGCGGATGATCGACCTGCTGATCGCCAAGATCAACGACACCCAGTTCCTGATCACGCTGTTCACCGCCATCGCGGCGGCGGCGACGGTGTTCACGCTCGGCATGCCGCTGGTCGCGGGCAACGACCTGAACCGCCGCATGAAGGCAGTGGCGCTGGAGCGGGACAAGATCCGCGCCCGCGAGCGCGAGCGCCTCGCCCGCGCCGACCAGCGCGGCACGCTGCGCCGCGAGGGGCCCAAGCCGTTCATGAAGCGCATCGTCGAGGGACTGAACCTCGCCCGCCATCTCGGCACCGACGACGCGCGCGAGAAGCTGCTGATGGCGGGCTATCGCGGCACCGGGCCGCAGACGGTGTTCCTGTTCTTCCGCATGGTGGTGCCGATCGTGACCGTGCTGGTCGCGATCTTCTACCTGTTCGTCCTGTCGGTGTTCGACCAGCCGCCGCTGGTGAAGGTCGGCATCACCATCTTCGCCGCCTATATCGGCATCAAGCTGCCGGAGCTGTACATCAGCAACAAGATCCAGAAGCGCCAGCAGTCGATCCGGCGGGCCTTCCCCGACGCCCTCGACCTGATGCTGATCTGCGTTGATTCCGGTATGTCCATCGAGGCCGCCTTCCGCAAGGTCTCCGAGGAAATCGGCGAACAGTCCATCGAGCTGGCGGAGGAGCTGATCCTGACGACCGCCGAGATGTCCTATCTCCAGGACCGCCGCTCGGCCTACGAGAATTTCGGCAAGCGCACCGGACTGGAAGGCGTCAAGGCGGTCTGCGCGGCGCTGATCCAGGCGGAGAAGTACGGCACGCCCGTGGGTCAGGCCATGCGCGTGATGGCGCAGGAGAACCGCGACATCCGCATGTCGGAGGCCGAGAAGAAGGCCGCGGGCCTGCCGCCGAAGCTGACCGTGCCGATGATCCTGTTCTTCCTGCCGGTGCTGTTCATCGTGATTCTCGGTCCTGCGGCCATCAGGGTGATGGCGCTGCCGTGAGAATCGCCGCCGGCGCGGCGCCGGGGAGGACCGGGCGCGGCGCCCGCCCGTCAGCCGCGCTTGTTCGCGCCGTTGCTCCAGCTTTCCACCAGCGCGCGCGCCGCATCGTCGTCCATGTCCTGGCTCAGCACCTGGACGGCTTCCGGCGCGCGGCCCTTGAGCGCCACGGCCAGCGCCAGGTTCTGGCGCACCCGCGCGGTGGCGCGGGGGTGGGCGCCGGCCTGCCGCAGCGTCGCCTCCGCGGCGTCGAGTTCCTTCGTCAGCACGTAGGACAGGCCGAGATTGGACAGGATGCTGGGTTCGCCGGGTGCGGATTTCAGAGCGGTTTCGTAGTAGGAGCGCGCCTCCCGGGAGCGGCCGAGCTGGTCGAGGATGGCGCCCTGCGCATTGAGGATGCGCCAGTCCGGCCGATCCGGCCGGTGGGCCTGGCCCAGCACCTTGAGCGCCTGGTCGAGCCGGCCCTCGTCGGCCAGCGCCCGGCCGTAGGCGGCGAGGATCTCGGGGTTCTGCGGATGCCGGATCGCGGCCTGCTCCAGGACGGCCACGGCCTGCGCCCGCTGGTCGAGGTTGCGCAGCGCCTGCCCGTAGGCCAGCGCCGCCCCGGCGTCGCCGGGGTTTGCGCCATAGCGCTTGCCGGAGGCGGCGGCGATGGCGCGCCAGTCCGCCTCGGTGCGTGGCCGCTGCTCGGCGGGGGAGGCGACGGACGCCGTGGTCGCAGGGGCGCGGGTGACGCAGCCGGAGGCGGCGAGCGCCACCAGGAGCGCGGCGCACACGGGCAGTCCGCGGATGGGGTGAGCGAGGCTCGGCACGGGTCTGAACTCCGTCGACTGGACGCGTGAATCCGATCTCCTCCGACATAATCCGTTAACCCTAATGCCGGGTTAACCTCCACCCGCCGGTGCTGACAGCCGCCTCGCCCACCGGAGCGCGGCGTGTTAGGCAGGGCGCGCGCGAAGCCAGTTCCGGGAGACGAGAGCCGTGTCGGAAACCATCATCGAGCCGGGAGCGGCGGGCGCGGCGATCCCGGTCTGGGCGATCGACCCGGCGGGCCCGCTGCCGCATGGGCTTCCGGCCGGCGCCGAGGGCTGGAT